>NZ_JALIHH010000303.1:0-293 GCF_022869435.1 Aeromonas sp. LsrichE-8G | reverse complement strand
CATAGGCACTGACCATGTGAATGGTCGACGTTCGATCCTCACGGTCATAGGAACTGCGCAGGGTTTTGCCATCGATAGCGACCAGGGCGCCATCGGTGTGCTGGTTAATGGCTTGAGTCCACCGCACAAAGGCGGCCTGAAACGGCATCTGGTTTGATGCCGGAGATGATCCTGGCAATGGTGTCATGGACAGGAATGCCGTTTTTAAACAGTCCCTTGGATTGAAACCAGGGAAGATGAACCTCGCCGAAATCCTCAATATCTTCCCAGCCCTCAGCCCCGCCGATCACGGC
>NZ_JALIHH010000302.1:0-338 GCF_022869435.1 Aeromonas sp. LsrichE-8G | reverse complement strand
ACGGGTGAGGTCCGTCAGGCACAAGTCTTTGTCGCCGTGCTCGGTGCGTCCAACTACACCTTTGCCGAGGCCACCTGGTCCCAGTCACTGCCGGACTGGCTGCAAAGCCATGTCCGTGCCTTTGAGTTTTTCGGCGGGACACCGGTACTGCTGATCCCCGACAACCTCAAGAGCGGTGTCAGCAAGGCTTGCCGATACGATCCCGAGCTCAACCCCAGCTACCAGCAGTTGGCCGAGCACTATCAGGTGGCGGTGATGCCAGCTCGCCCTTACAAGCCTAAGGACAAAGCCAAGGCCGAGGTGGGTGTGCAGATCGTCGAGCGCTGGATCCTGGCTCG
>NZ_JALIHH010000301.1:0-344 GCF_022869435.1 Aeromonas sp. LsrichE-8G | reverse complement strand
GGCATCTTGCTGAATACTGCTTCCGGTTTAATCATCGTTTTGACCTCAAGAGTATGTTTGTTGAATTGGGGCATGCAGTCGTGGCAAGCCCTCCGATGCCATATCGGCTCTTGAAGCTGGCTGAGGGTCATGGGTAATCAGGTAAATTTATCCATCAACAAGACCGCATTGGCTTCTTTCATTTTAGGTAGCAACTGGTCATGTACAGAACCTTAAGCGGCAAGCGAATTAATAATACCGTCTAACGTGTTGTTTTGCTTGGATTTTCTCTGCCTACTCTTTTTGCCGTTTTTGGATAAATACACCATTGCCCACTCCAACTTCTCTGTTATTTCCTGCCACGC
>NZ_JALIHH010000300.1:0-565 GCF_022869435.1 Aeromonas sp. LsrichE-8G | reverse complement strand
TTATACTTTGAACAACCCCATACATTCGAACAAATATTGTTCATTCAGACAGCAGAGCCTGCGCTTGTTGGCCATGCTTAGATTACGTGATTTGTTTTGCTTCAGCATGTTCAGTATCCACTGCCTGATGACCGCTAAGTTTTCCCCAGCGAAGCCCGCTCTGGCCTGAAGTTGATCCTCTCCGAACGCAATATCTAAAGTCCAGTGCAGCAGATTTTCTACCGACCAGTGCGCTCGGGTTGCCTTCAGCGCTGAGGTGGCATCCAACGCTCGGCTACTTATATAAAATCTCACGAAATCATAGCCTTTGCCATTTTCAATTCGCTCAGCCTGCACGGCTATGATCGTCTTCGCTTTCCACTGCTGGCAAACTGGCATGCTTTCATCAACCACCAGAACCCAACAACGTCGATGCTCTTTTCGCCCATGTTCTGAGTCAAATTGTTCAGTAAAGCCGTGCCCCGAAACATCGCTTTCATTCTTATCCCAATACGCTTGGAACTGTTCTTTTACTTCAGTATTGAGGCTAGGTTGGTTGTCTTTCACCGCAAGCAGGTAATCCCCC
>NZ_JALIHH010000299.1:0-420 GCF_022869435.1 Aeromonas sp. LsrichE-8G | reverse complement strand
AAGGTGCCTTGAGTCATCATGACGCCTGCTTCGGCCAGCCAGCGATTGATGGTCTTGAACAATTGGCGGGCCAGTTGATGCTGCTCCAGCAGGTGGCGGAAATTCATGATGGTGGTGCGGTCCGGCAAGGCGCTATCCAGGGATAATCGGGCAAACAGACGCATGGAGGCGATTTCGTACAGAGCATCTTCGATCGCGCCATCGCTCAGGTTGTACCAATGCTGCATGCAGTGAATGCGTAGCATGGTTTCCAGCGGATAAGGTCGCCGGCCATTACCAGCCTTGGGGTAAAACGGCTCGATGACTTCCACCATGTTTTGCCATGGCAGAATCTGCTCCATGCGGGACAAGAAAATCTCTTTTCTGGTCTGACGGCGCTTACTGCTGAATTCACTGTCGGCGAAGGTAAGTTGATGACTC
>NZ_JALIHH010000045.1:0-13279 GCF_022869435.1 Aeromonas sp. LsrichE-8G | reverse complement strand
ATACCCCAACGACGATGCCTGACAGAGACCATCAAACATCATTCAAAAAATGGCTGGGGTACTAGGATTCGAACCTAGGGATGGCGAGATCAAAACCCGCTGCCTTACCGCTTGGCGATACCCCAACTAGAGATGGTGGCTATGACGGGATTCGAACCTGTGACCCCCGCATTATGAGTGCGATGCTCTAACCAACTGAGCTACATAGCCAACCGTGCTTCCAGTGAGTCGTTGCCTCGTCACTGTGCGGCCGGAATTATGCGTATCTGGCTCTGGGGCGTCAACCCTTTTTTTGTTTGAAAAAACGAATTTGGGTGCGTTTGGCGAGTTATTGGCCGCTGTCGTGCAAAAGCCCAACAATCTGGTTTTTTTTACGACATTCGCACCCAGATCGCGCCTCTGGCCAGATAAAAAAGAGGCCAGCAAATGCTGGCCTCTCATGGGGTTAGACGTTGAACAGGAAGTTCATGATATCGCCATCCTTGACGATGTAGTCTTTCCCTTCCGCGCGCATCTTGCCTGCTTCCTTGGCGCCTTGCTCACCCTTGTAGGTGATAAAGTCGTCGAAGGCGATGGTCTGGGCGCGAATAAAGCCTTTTTCGAAGTCGGTGTGGATCTTGCCAGCGGCCTGCGGGGCGGTGGCACCTACGGGAATGGTCCAGGCGCGCACTTCTTTCACACCGGCGGTGAAGTAGGTCTGCAACTTGAGCAGCTCGTATCCGGAGCGGATCACCCGGTTCAGGCCCGGCTCCTCGATGCCCAGATCCGCCATGAACTCGGCGCGGTCTTCGTCGTCCAGCTCGGCGATGTCCGCCTCGATGGCGCAGCAGACGACCACGACAACGGCGTTCTCGGCGGCGGCTATCTCACGGACCTGATCCAGGTAGGGGTTGTTCTCGAAGCCATCTTCCGCCACGTTGGCGATGTACATGGTGGGTTTCAGGGTCAGGAAGTTGAGGTGGCTGACGGCGTCCAGCTCATCCTTGTCCAGCTTCATGCCGCGGATCATCTGGCCGTTTTCCAGGGCAACCTTGATCTTCTCCAGCACTTCCACTTCCAGCTTGGCATCCTTGTCGCCGCCCTTGGCACGCTTGGACTGGCGATTGATGGCGCGCTCGCAGGCATCCAGGTCGGAGAGGGCCAGCTCGGTGTTGATCACCTCGATGTCGTCGGCCGGGGAGACCTTGCCCGCCACGTGGACGATGTTCTCGTCCTCGAAGCAGCGCACCACGTGACCGATGGCTTCGGTTTCACGGATGTTGGCCAGGAACTGGTTGCCAAGGCCTTCGCCCTTGGAGGCACCGGCCACCAGGCCGGCGATGTCCACGAACTCCATGGTGGTCGGCACGACACGCTGCGGATTGATGATGGCCGCCAGCTGGTCGAGGCGGGGATCCGGCATGGGGACCACACCCGTGTTCGGCTCAATGGTGCAGAACGGGAAGTTGGCGGCTTCGATGCCGGCCTTGGTCAGCGCATTGAACAGGGTGGATTTGCCTACATTGGGCAGGCCCACGATACCGCATTTAAAACCCATGGATTGTTACCTTGTTGATGGATGCTTCAAGGGGCCGCGCGGGCGGCCCGTGTCGTGTTGCTTGACCCCGAGGCGAGGGATCTCGCCAGGGGGCCGGTCATCTTGAACTGCCTGGCGATGCAGGCTGAAGGCCTAGACTTTCTCGGCCTTGAAACTGTGCAGGCGATTCATGGCCTTCGTCATGTCCTGCTTGAACAGGATGTCGGTGGCGCGCAGGGATTCGTCCAGCGCGGCCTCGATCAGACTCTGCTCACTGCTGGGCGCCTTGGTCAGCACGAAGCCGGCGACCAGCTCCTTGGCGCCCGGATGGCCGATGCCAAGGCGCAGCCGGAAGAAGTTATTGTTGTTGCCCATCCTGGCGATGATGTCCTTGAGGCCGTTATGGCCGCCGTGACCGCCCCCTTGCTTGAACTTGGCGATGCCGGGAGGCAGGTCCAGCTCGTCGTGGGCCACCAGGATCTCCTCCGGGGCGATCTGGTAGAAGCGCGCGAGCGCCGCCACGGCCTTGCCGGAGAGATTCATGTAGGTGTTCGGGATGAGCAGCCGCACATCCTGCCCGTCCACCAGGAAGCGGGCGGTGTGGCCGAAGAACTTGGGCTCTTCGCGCAGGCTGACATTGTGCCAGCGTGCCAGTTGCTCCACATACCAGGCGCCCGCATTGTGGCGGGTCTTGGCATATTCGGGGCCGGGATTACCCAGCCCGACAATCAGTTTGATTTGACTTGTCACGCTTGATGTCTTCACTCGCTACTTGCCATGGGCGGATGACCCGGGGCAATGGGACGCAATATTCTAGCCGCCGAGTGGCGATCACTCAACCAAAGTGCGGCAAGGTCGGGGAAAAGCCGGACAGAAGGGCTCGGGTGGGGTGGCTCGTCCGAGGTTTTCGTCTCTTGCCGAGTGGAGGTTGGCGGCTGGCGCCAGGCACCCAAAAAAACAAAAACCGCCATTCGGCGGTTTTTGTCACAACAGGGTCTATCAATGCTCGAACATGGCAGAGATGGACTCTTCGTTGCTGATGCGGCGAATCGCTTCGGCCAGCACGGAGGAGAGGGTCAGCTGCTTGACCTTGCCGACTGCCTTCATCTCCGGGGTGAGCGGGATGGAGTCGGTGATGATCAGCTCGTCGATGACCGAATTCTTGATGTTTTCAACGGCGGTGCCGGAGAAAACAGGGTGGGTCGCATAGGCGAACACGCGCTTGGCACCACGCTCTTTCAGCGCTTCGGCCGCTTTGCACAGGGTGCCGCCGGTGTCGATCATGTCGTCGACGATGACGCAGTCACGACCGGCCACGTCGCCGATCAGGTGCATGACCTGGGAGACGTTCGGACGGGGACGACGCTTGTCGATGATGGCGATGTCGGTGTCGTCCAACAGCTTGGCGATGGCACGGGCACGGACCACGCCACCGATGTCCGGTGACACGACCACGGGGGATTCGAGGTTCTTGGCCTTCATGTCTTCCAGCAGCACCGGGCTGCCGAACACGTTGTCGACGGGGACGTCGAAGAAGCCCTGGATCTGCTCGGCATGCAGGTCAACGGTCAGCACACGGTCCACACCTACGCTGGAGAGGAAGTCGGCGACGACCTTGGCGGTGATGGGCACACGGGCGGAGCGGACGCGGCGGTCCTGACGGGCATAACCAAAGTAGGGGATAACGGCAGTGATACGGCCAGCTGAAGCACGACGCAGTGCATCCACCATGACGATCAATTCCATCAAATTGTCGTTGGTCGGGGCACAGGTGGATTGAATGATGAAGATATCGCCACCGCGTACATTCTCGTTGATCTGTACGCTGATCTCGCCGTCGCTAAAGCGACCTACGGCAGCATTGCCGAGTTTGATAAACAGGCGATCTGCGATCTTCTGGGCTAGTTCCGGCGTTGCGTTACCAGCAAACAGCTTCATGTCAGGCACGGTTTGAAACCTCGGGGTTGCATCCAGTATGTGGGGAGTCTGATTTTAGACCCGTATCGTTTGGGGGCAAACGATTTAGCAAGATGACGGACAAGGTCTCTGGGCGATGTCGAGGATGGCGTCTCATCACCCGCAGGGTGGGTGGACGGGAATCCACCTTGAGCGCCATCGCGTCAGATTGGCCCAAGACACATCGACGAGGTCAACACCTCCCGATACGGCCTCAACAAGGAGAGAGTTGGCTGGGGTACTAGGATTCGAACCTAGGAATGGCGAGATCAAAACCCGCTGCCTTACCGCTTGGCGATACCCCAATCACTCACTTGTTGCAAAGTGACGAAGAGTGGTGATATGTTCTCGCCCTTGGCGACAAACCCATCCCAGCCTTCCGGCACTCTTGCCAACACCTTCCGAGCAGCCATTTCGTCTTCAAATCGAGCAAAGACGCAGGCGCCAGTGCCCGTCATTCTTGACGGCGCGTATTCTAGCAACCAGCCGAGCGCATTGGCAACCTCGGGGTGGCGCTTTTTCACCAGCAGCTCGCAATCGTTTTTCCACTCTCCTGCCAGCAGATTGTCCAGGGTCATCTTGGGGGTGTTGCGGGGCAGGTCGGGATCCTGGAACACGGCGGCGGTGGCCACATGGCAATCCGGCTTGAGTACCAGGTACCAGGCATCCGGCACCTCGATCTGTTGCAACCGCTCCCCCACGCCTTCGGCGAAGGCGGCCTTGCCCCGCACGAACACCGGCACGTCGGCGCCCAGCTGCACGCCGAGCTCGACCAGCTCGTCTTCACTCAAGCCGGCTTGCCAGAGGTGGTTCAAGGCCACGAGGGTGGTGGCCGCGTCCGACGAGCCGCCCCCGATGCCACCGCCCATGGGCAGTACCTTCTCCAGCCGGATATGGGCTCCCTGCGGACTGGCCAACCGGCTCTGCAACAGTCGCGCAGCCCGGATGATGAGGTTCTGTTCATCGGGCACGCCGGGAATGGCCGGGCTCAAGGTGAGCTGGTCGCTGCCGGGGATCGGCTCGAATTCGAGCCAGTCGCCGTGGTTGAGGAAGATGAAGAGGGTCTGCAGTTCGTGGTAGCCATCGGGGCGGCGGCCATTGACGTGCAGGAAGAGGTTGAGCTTGGCCGGGGCGGGCCAGCGGATCGGCGCCTGGTCGTGCATCATGGTGCCAGGGTCCACTCGTTGATCTGCAGCTTGAGACGGCTCTCCTGCCCGGTCATGGTGAGCAGGTGGGGCAGGCGATAGCCGTCCTGATCCCGATAGTCCCCGTAGACGATCTGCCACTGGCCGTCGCGCACGCTGGCGAGGCTGGCATCGGGGTTGAGCTCGAATTCGGCCTGCCCCGGCAATCCCTTGATCCACTCAGGCAGCCCGGCCACCGGAATGTGCCAGCCGGTGAGCTGATAGACCAGGAGCTCGGCATCCTGGCTCTGGTGCTGTTTTCCGTCGTTGTCGAGCAGAGTCACCTCGCCGCCGGTGCGGGAGAGTTCCAGAATATGGGTGCCGATGAGGCTGGTGAGGTTGAGGCGATAGTCGTCGCCGTTCTGCTGCCAGTTGAGGCGGGCGCTGCCCTTCTGGCGGGCGGTGATGATGGCCATCTTGCCCGACAACTGCCAGTGTGTGAGGCGTTCGAGGCGGGCGCGCTCCTGCTGCCAGTTGACCTGATCCCGCTGGGGTTGGGTGGTGGTACAGCCCGCCAGCACCAGCAGGCAGGCGAGGGAGAAGATACGCAACAACAAGGTGGAGCTCCGCAGATGAGGTTTGCGACAGTATAAGGGGCGGCCGTATTGCTTTTAAAGACTTACCCTTTCTCGTACAATTGTCGGCCTCTACACCCTGTGCATGAAACGATCATCACCCACCCATGAGTCTGCTTGCCCTCGGAATCAACCACAACACCGCCAGTGTCGCCTTGCGGGAGCGGGTCGCCTTTGGCCCGGACCGCATCGATCGCGCCCTGCGTGAGCTGGTGGAGCAGCCTGGCGTCAGCGAGGCGGTGATCGTCTCCACCTGCAACCGCACCGAGCTCTATTGCAGCCTGGAGCAGGGGCAGGGGGAGCAGGTGCTGAACTGGTTGCAGCGGTTCCACGCGCTGGAGGCGAGCGAGGTGCTCTCCGCCATCTACCGGCACCAGGACGAGGAAGCGGTGCGACACCTGATGCGGGTGGCCTGCGGCCTCGACTCCCTGGTGCTCGGGGAGCCGCAGATCCTGGGGCAGATCAAGCAATCCTACGCCCACGCCCAGCAGGCGGATGCGGTGAAAGGATCCCTGGAGCGCCTGTTCCAGAAATCCTTCTCGGTGGCCAAACGGGTGCGCACTGACACCGAGATCGGCGCCAGCGCGGTGTCGGTGGCCTTCGCCGCCGTGAGCCTGGCCCGCCGTATCTTCTCCGACCTCTCCCAGACCAAGGTGCTGCTGGTGGGCGCCGGCGAAACCATCGAACTGGTGGCCCGCCACCTGCGCGAGCAGAGCGTGACCCGGATGATGGTGGCGAACCGGACCCTGCAACGGGCCCAGTTGCTGGCAGAGGAGTTCGGTGCCCAGGTTATGACCCTGGAGGAGATCCCGGACTACCTGCACGAGGCGGACATCGTCATCAGCTCCACGGCAAGCCCCCTGCCCATCATCGGCAAGGGCATGGTGGAGCGGGCGCTCAAGGCGCGTCGCTTCAAGCCCATGTTCCTGGTGGATATCGCCGTGCCCCGCGACATCGAAGCCGAGGTGGACGAGCTCTCCGATGCCTATCTCTACACGGTGGACGATCTGCAGGGCATCATCGAGCAGAACCTGGAGACCCGCAAGCGGGCGGCCGCCGAGGCGGAACTCATCGTGCAGGAAGAGCGCGACGAGTTCATGGGTTGGTATCGCAGCCAGCACTCGGTGGATCTCATTCGCGATTATCGCCATCAGTCACAGCAGGTCGCCGACGAAGAGTTGCAGCGGGCCCTGCTGGCCCTGCAACAGGGTGAAAATGCCGAGCAGGCGCTCAAGGCCATGGCCCATCGCCTCACCAACAAGCTGATCCACGCACCGACCCAGGCCCTGCGCCAGGCCGCCGCCCAGGGGGACAGCCACAAGCTGGCCCAACTGCGTCAGGTGCTGGGATTGTCACAAGAATCATAGTGTTGGGACGGCCCTTTGCCGTCCCGTCCTCCATCGAGAATCCAAGAGTCATGAACCCCTCATTGATCAGAAAGCTGGAAGGCCTCATCGAGCGCCATGAAGAAGTACAGGCCCTGCTCGGGGAGCCCGGGGTCGCCTCGGATCAGGACAGATACCGCGCCCTGACCCGGGAATACGCCCAGCTGGAAGATATCGTTCACGCCTTCCAGCGTTTCCGCCAGGCCGAAGAGAACCTCGAGACCACCCGGCTGATGCTGGAGGAAGAGGATGCCGAGCTGCGGGAGATGGCGCAAGAGGAACTGCCGCTCGCCAAGGCGACCTTCGAGGAGCAGGAGCAGGCGCTGCAGGTGATGCTGTTGCCGCGCGACCCCAAGGATGACAACAACTGCTATCTGGAGATCCGCGCCGGTGCCGGTGGCGACGAGGCGGCCATTTTCGCGGGGGATCTGTTCCGCATGTACTCCCGCTACGCCGAGCGTCAGGGGTGGCGTGTCTCCATCGTCAGCTGCAATGACGGCGAACACGGCGGCTACAAGGAGGTGATCGCCAAGGTGGACGGTGAGCACGTCTACGGCCGCCTCAAGTTCGAGTCCGGCGGCCACCGGGTGCAGCGAGTCCCCGAGACCGAATCCCAGGGCCGGGTGCACACCTCCGCCTGTACCGTGGCCGTGCTGCCGGAAGTGCCGGAAGCCGAGCAGGTGGAGATCAACCCCTCCGAGCTGAAGATCGACACCTTCCGCGCCTCCGGTGCCGGCGGCCAGCACGTCAACAAGACCGACTCCGCCATCCGCATCACCCACCTGCCCACCGGGCTGGTGGTGGAGTGCCAGGACGAGCGCTCCCAGCACAAGAACCGCGCCAAGGCGATGTCGGTGCTCTCCGCTCGCCTGCAGGCGGCCGAGGACGAACGCCACCGCGCCGCCGAGCAGAGTACCCGCCGCAACCTGGTGGGCTCCGGGGATCGCTCCGAGCGCATCCGCACCTACAACTATCCCCAGGGGCGTCTCTCCGAGCACCGGATCAACCTCACCCTCTATCGTCTGGGCGACATCCTGGAAGGGGATCTGGACTGCGTGATCACCCCCCTGGTGCAGGAGTATCAGGCGGATCAGCTCGCCTCCCTGGCCGAGAGCAACTGATGCAGATCCAGCAGGCCCGCGCCCATATCATGGCGACCCTGGCCTCCGGGGAATCCCCCCGCGCCGACGCCGATGCCCTGCTCTGCCATCTGCTGGAGTGCCGGCGCGGCTACCTGATGACCTGGCCGGAGCGCGAGCTCGATGCCGCCCAGCAGGCGACCCTGGCGGGCTGGCTGGCGCGCCGCCTCCAGGGCGAACCCATCGCCCACCTCATCGGCGAGCGGGAGTTCTGGTCCCTGCCGCTGAAAGTGAGCCCGGCCACTCTGATCCCGCGCCCGGATACCGAGGTGCTGGTGGAGCAGGCGCTGGCGCGCCTGCCAGCAGGCCCCTGCGCCCTGCTGGATCTCGGCACAGGGACCGGCGCCATCGCGCTCGCGCTCAAGTCCGAGCGACCGGATGCCGATGTATGGGCCGTGGACAGGATGCCGGAGGCCGCCGCCCTGGCCCGCGCCAACAGCGCCGCGCTGGGCTTGCCCGTCACGGTGCGGGACGGCAGCTGGTTCGAGCCGCTCTCGGGTGCTCCGCGCTTTGCGATGATCGTCTCCAACCCGCCCTACATCGACGGGGCGGATCCTCATCTCGACGAGGGGGACGTGCGCTTCGAGCCCCGCTCCGCCCTGGTGGCGGACGAGCAGGGGCTGGCGGACATCCGCCTCATCGTGGCAGGCGCACCTGCCCACCTGGTTCCCGGTGGCTGGCTCCTGCTGGAGCACGGCTGGGAGCAGGGGGCATTGGTGCGTCAACTCCTGTTGCAGCAAGGCTACGACCAGGTGGAAACCGTGCGCGATTACGGTGATAACGAGCGAGTGACCCTGGGGCGGCTGGCTCGTTGACGATGACGGGCGGGCTCTTCCCGCCCCCGTGCAAGGAAATGTTATGTATGTTGTGCTCAAGCATCTGCACCTCGCCCTGATAGCCGGGGCCGTGCTGATGTTTATCCTGCGCTTTTACTGGTCGCAGACCGGCTCCGCCCTGGCGGGGGCCCGTACCCTCAGGGTGAGCGGCTGGCTCAACGGCCTGGTGGTGCTCTCCGGCGTGCTGTTGTGCATGGTGCTGGACCTCAACCCCCTCAACAACGCCATTCCCTGGCTCAGCGAGAAGCTGACCGCGGTGCTGGTGGTGATGTTTCTGGCCATGATGGCCCTGCGCCTGGCGCGCAGCAACGGCATCCGCTGGTTTGCCTTCCTGGGCGCCCTGGGGTGGATCTTCTTTATCGCCAAGCTGGCGGTACAAAAGCAGGCCAGCCTGTTCGGTTAGGGATGACGACGATGATACGCGTGGACGAATGGACCGATTTCGAAGCCCATGACATCGCCGAGCTGGCGCTGTCGGTGAGCGACGAGATCCGGGGACAGGGTGGGAGCGGGGAGGCCGAGCTGGCCCGCCTCGATGCCTGGCTGGACGAGGCGATTGCCGAGGGGGACTGCGACGAGGTGCGCCGCCAGCTGCTGCAGGGGTTCTACCAGACCCTGGGGTTTCGCGGCGACTGGCAGGATTACTTCTCGGCGGCCAACTGCGACCTGAACCAGGTGCTGGCAAGGCGCAAGGGGATCCCGGTCAGCCTCGGCATCCTCATCATCCAGCTGGGTCGCAAGATAGGGCTGGATGTGGAGGGGATCTGCTTCCCCGGCCACTTCCTGCTGAGCTTCGCCGGCCTGGAAGGGGAGGTCTATGTGGACCCCTTCAATGGGGACGAGCTGAGCCGGCACCGCATCGAGCTGCTGCTGCGCGGCGCCCTCGGCAACCTGGCGAGCCTGAGCGACGACCACCTGCAGCCATCGGGGCAGTGGGAGATCATCGAACGGTTGCTCAACGTCAGCAAGGGGGCCCTGCTGCGGGAGGAGCGGATGACGGAGGCGCTGCGCTGCAGCGAGCTGCTGCTGCGCATGAAACCCGGCGATCCGCTGGAGACGCGGGATCGGGGCTTCATCTACGAGCAGCTCGATTGCCCGCGCTTCGCCGCCGACGATTTCGAGTACTTTATTGAACAATGCCCCGACGATCCCGTGGCCGACGTGCTGAAAACCCAGCTGGCCAGTCTGGATCTGAGCCCCAAGCCACTCCATTGAGGGGGCTGGGAAATCAAGCGGAAGAATATCGAGGCCGCCGTGCCCAGGGCACAGCGGCCGGATGTGGATTCAAGCCCCGAGCCCTTTTACCTAAGGAAGCCTGAGATGGAACAGAAGAATATCAAGATCAACCAGATCGACGTCGCCAACGACAAGCCCTTCGTGCTGTTCGGCGGCATGAACGTGCTGGAGTCCCGCGACATGGCGATGGCGGTGTGCGAGAAGTACGTGGAAGTGACCAGCAAGCTGGGCATCCCGTTCGTGTTCAAGGCGAGCTGGGACAAGGCCAACCGTTCCTCCATCCACTCCTATCGTGGCCCGGGTCTGGAAGAGGGGATGAAGATCTTCCAGGAGCTGAAAGCGACCTTCGGCATGCCGGTGATCTCAGACCTGCACGAGCCCCATCAGGCCAAGCCGGTGGCGGAGGTGGTCGACGTCATCCAGCTGCCCGCCTTCCTGGCGCGCCAGACCGATCTGGTGGAGGCTATGGCCCGCACCGGCAACGTCATCAACATCAAGAAGCCGCAGTTCCTGAGCCCGAGCCAGATGAAGAACATCACCGACAAGTTCGAGGAGTGCGGCAACGATCGCCTTATCCTGTGCGAACGCGGCGTCAACTTCGGCTATGACAACCTGGTGGTGGACATGCTGGGTCTGGGCGTCATGAAGAAGAGCACGGGTGGCTACCCCGTCATCTTCGACGTGACCCACTCCCTGCAGTGCCGTGACCCCCTGGGCGCCGCCTCCGGTGGTCGCCGCGAGCAGGTGGCCGAGCTGGCCCGTGCCGGCATGGCGGTGGGCCTGGCAGGCCTGTTCATCGAATCCCACCCGGATCCCAAGGTCGCCCGCTGCGACGGTCCGAGCGCCCTGCCGCTGGAGAAGCTGGAAGGCTTCCTCAAGCAGATGAAGGCCATCGACGATCTGGTCAAGGGCTTCGAGCCCCTCGATACTTCGGTCTGATCCAGGCTTAGGTTGAAAAATGCCCCGCTCTGCGGGGCATTTTTATTTCTTCCGTCTTCACATGGCGCCGCTTCATGGTCATTACTGCAAGGTTGCTGTGGTGTTAATGATGTTAAATATATTGTGTGATTGATGTCGCTAAATTGATTCTTATAACGTGTGAAAGTGCCGCCGTCGGAATGGCGAAATGGCATGAACCGGGTGAGAGGTGTGAACTGTCTCGCCGCGGATCCCTGCACGCGTTTTTTGCCATCGCCCGTGTCAATTAATTAACAGGACGTTGAGCATGCACAAGAAAATAGTCAGCAGCCTCTACTTTCAGGTGATATTGGCCATCACCATCGGAATATTGCTGGGGCACTTCTATCCGAGCCTGGGCGCCGATATGAAACCCCTCGGCGATGGTTTCGTGAAATTGATCAAGATGATCATTGCCCCCGTTATTTTCTGTACCGTGGTGACGGGGATCGCCGGCATGGAGAGCATGAAGGCAGTCGGCAAGACGGGGGCCATCGCGCTCATCTATTTCGAGGTGGTGAGCACCCTGGCGCTGATCATCGGCCTGTGCGTGGTCAACCTGCTGCAACCCGGGGTCGGCATGAACGTGGACCCCTCCTCGCTGGATGCCAGCGCCATCTCCGCCTATGCGGAGCAGGCTCAGTCACAGGGCATCGTCGCCTTCCTGCTGGACGTGATCCCGGCCAGCATGATCGGCGCCTTTGCCAGCGGCAATATTCTCCAGGTGCTGCTGTTTGCGGTGCTGTTTGGTTTTTCCCTGCATCATATCGGTGAGAAGGGTAAGGCTATTTTCAATATCATCGACGGCTTCTCCCAGGTTATTTTCGGGATCATCAACATGATCATGAAATTGGCACCTGTCGGGGCATTTGGTGCCATGGCGTTTACCATAGGAAAATATGGCATCGGCTCCCTGGTACAGCTCGGGCAATTGATCGCCAGCTTCTATCTGACCTGTCTGCTGTTTATTTTCCTGGTGCTTGGCAGTATCGCCAAGGCAAATGGCTTCAGCATAGTGCGCTTTATTTCCTACATCCGGGAAGAGCTGCTGATCGTGCTCGGCACTTCCTCATCGGAATCCGTATTGCCGCGCATGCTGGTGAAGATGGAGGCGCTCGGCTGCAAGAAGTCGGTGGTGGGCCTGGTGATCCCGACCGGTTACTCCTTCAACCTGGACGGCACCTCCATCTACCTGACCATGGCCGCCGTCTTCATCGCCCAGGCGACCAACACCCCGCTGGACTTGTTCCATCAGCTCACTCTGCTGGTGGTGCTGCTCATCTCCTCCAAGGGGGCGGCCGGGGTCACGGGCAGCGGCTTCATCGTGCTGGCGGCGACCATCTCGGCGGTGGGACATCTGCCGCTGGCCGGGCTGGCGCTGATCCTCGGGATTGATCGCTTCATGTCGGAGGCGCGCGCCCTGACCAACCTCATCGGCAACGGGGTGGCGACCCTGGTGGTAGCTCGTTACTGCGATCAGCTCGACGAGGCCACCATGCAGGACGCCCTGGCGAAACCCGTGGTGGCAAGGCCGGTGGACCTGCGAAGCTGAGCCAGGTTCCGGCGGTGATCATCACCCATGAAAAAACGGCCCGAGGGGGCCGTTTTTTTATCTCTTTACGCAGGGCGCCTTACAGGCTCTGGGTGAAGGTGCGGGTGACCACGTCACGCTGCTGCTCCGGGGTCAGGGCGTTGAAACGCACGGCGTAACCGGAGACGCGGATGGTGAGCTGCGGGTATTTTTCCGGGTTGGCGATGGCGTCTTCCAGGGTTTCGCGGCGCAGTACGTTGACGTTCAGGTGCTGACCCCCTTCGACCACAGGCTCTTGCTGAACCGGCAGTTCACGGTATTCGAATTGACCCAGGTCGGAGAGGCTGACTTCCTGATCGGCGGCAAAGCTGTCGCCCTTGGCGCAGATGCAGCGAGCCTGTTGTTTCTCTTCGTCCAGCAGCCAGAAAGAGTTCAGCAGAGCGGCGTTGGCGGACTGGGTGATTTGGATGCCCTTGATCATGGTATGACTCCTCATAGGAAAGCGGATTCAACGGTAAGCACATTACCCTGATGTTTTTAAACCACCTCTTGGAAGGAATGATTTAACGGGGCCTTGCCTTACACCTTTACTTCGTTGGGGCCATATATACCACGACGGTAATATTACGAAAATTGATCCAAATCAATAAAACCCCATTTTGCACGCATTAAAAGGGATTAAATCATTGAGTTGAATCAAAAACAGATCATTTTTCTGTTTTTGTAAGATATATGAATTATGCATTTTTTATTATTCATATCTAGTAATTTAACTACACCTTTAGGGTTTATTTCTGGCGTCAGCGAAAACCGGCCTGCCCAGGGTGAGAGCGTGAACATTTTGTTAAATTTCACCCAGTTTTTTGAGACCCGCATTGAGTACCGTTTCCAGATATTCACTGCTCATTCCTGCGATTTTTTGCTTCCGTCTTACGCTCGCCTTGCGTGAAGTCTCGGCCCTGAG
>NZ_JALIHH010000298.1:0-293 GCF_022869435.1 Aeromonas sp. LsrichE-8G | reverse complement strand
AATGCAATTCACTAAAATTAATAAATCACGCCATGCGGCCTACGTTTTGCACGTACATTTGGTGTTTATTACCAAGTATCGAAAGCCGATACTGGGGGATCTGCATCACGCTTCATTCGGTCAGTGTGCGGCAGAGGTTTGCAGAGGTTTTGGTGCGGAACTGAAAGAGTGTGACGGAGAGGCTGATCATGTTCACATGCTGATAGAGTACGCGCCAACGGTGCAGCTATCGGTACTGGTGAACTCGTTAAAGGCGGTCACATCAAGGCGACTGCGTAATGAATTTCTGGACT
>NZ_JALIHH010000297.1:0-317 GCF_022869435.1 Aeromonas sp. LsrichE-8G | reverse complement strand
GCACACTGACCGAATGAAGCGTGATGCAGATCCCCCAGTATCGGCTTTCGATACTTGGTAATAAACACCAAATGTACGTGCAAAACGTAGGCCGCATGGCGTGATTTATTAATTTTAGTGAATTGCATTCTGTCACTCAATCGGGCATTAATAGATATGGCAATAATGCTGCACACTGAGCGCTAAATGCAAATTCTGAAAGCCTACAAATTCCGACTCGAACCGACCGAACAACAAGCGCAACGCCTGCGCCAGTTGGGCGGTTGTGCTCGTTATGTCTGGAATCACGGGCTGGCAGAAACCAAACGCATTCTGGA
>NZ_JALIHH010000044.1:0-72331 GCF_022869435.1 Aeromonas sp. LsrichE-8G | reverse complement strand
TAGAGGCAGTAGAGGCAGTAGAGGCAGTAGAGGCAGTAGAGGCAGTAGAGGCAGTAGAGGCAGTAGAGGCAGTAGAGGCAGTAGAGGCAGTATCAGAATCAACTAAAAGAAAAGCCGGGACAAGCCCGGCTTTTTCTTTTATCACTCAGCAGCTGCTTCAGCAGCGGCCGGGCGGTCTACCAGCTCAATGTAAGCCATAGGAGCGTTGTCGCCAGCACGGAAACCGCATTTCAGAATGCGAGTATAACCGCCGGCGCGCTCCAGGTAGCGCGGGCCCAGTTCATTGAACAGCTTAGCCACGATCGCGTTATCGCGAGTACGGGCAAATGCCAGGCGACGATTAGCAACGCTATCAGTCTTGGCAAGGGTGATCAGCGGTTCAACTACACGACGCAGCTCTTTTGCCTTAGGCAGAGTCGTCTTGATGATCTCATGACGAACCAGGGAGCTGGCCATGTTGCGGAACATAGCCTGACGATGGCTGCTGTTCCGGTTCAGTTGACGACCACTCAAACGATGGCGCATGACCTTATCCTTCTAACTAAATCTGTGAAACCCGTAATCTGGATTACTCGTCAGCGATGCTGGCGGGCGGCCAGTTCTCAAGGCGCATGCCAAGAGACAGACCACGGGAGGCCAACACGTCCTTGATCTCAGTCAGGGACTTCTTACCGAGGTTAGGAGTCTTAAGCAACTCAACTTCGGTACGCTGTACCAGATCACCAATATAGTGGATAGCTTCTGCCTTCAGACAGTTCGCTGAACGAACTGTCAGCTCCAAATCATCGACAGGACGCAGCAGAATCGGATCAAACTCGGGTTTCTCTTCTTTCTTCTCGGGCACGCTGACATCGCGCAGATCCACGAAGGCTTCCAGTTGCTCTGCCAGAATAGTGGCGGAACGACGGATGGCTTCTTCCGGATCCAGAGTACCATTGGTCTCCATGTCGATAACCAGCTTGTCCAAGTCGGTGCGCTGTTCCACACGTGCCGCCTCGACATTGTAGGCGATGCGAACGATGGGGCTGAACGCGGAGTCCAGCAGCAGGCGACCGATGGGACGCTCTTCATCATCGTTGTGAACACGAGCAGAAGCAGGCACATAACCACGACCGCGCTGAACTTTCAGGCGCATGCTGATCTCAGCATTTGCACCAGTCAGGTGGCAGATTACGTGCTCCGGGTTTACGATCTCGACTTCATCACCGTGAGTGATATCACCAGCGGTAACGGGGCCTGTTCCAGACTTGGTCAGGGACAGAGTTACCTCGTCCTTGCCTTCCAGCTTCACAGCGATACCTTTCAGGTTGAGCAGGATTTCAAGAATGTCTTCCTGTACACCTTCTTTGCTGCTGTACTCGTGCAGTACTCCGTCGATCTCGACTTCAGTAACCGCACAACCGGGCATAGATGACAGCAAAATACGACGCAGGGCATTGCCCAGCGTGTGGCCAAAGCCACGCTCAAGCGGCTCGAGAGTCACTTTCGCGTGAGTCGGGCTAACTTGCTCGATGTCAACTAGCCGCGGTTTAAGAAAATCTGTTACAGAACCCAGCATTGTGTCCTCTCTTTAGAAGCTAGCTTTACTTGGAGTAAAGCTCGACGATCAGCTGTTCGTTAATGTCGGCAGACAGGTCGGAACGCTCCGGCAGGCGCTTGAAGGCACCTTCCATCTTAGCAGCGTCAACCTCTACCCAAGTCGGCTTCTCGCGCTGACCAGCAACTTCCAGGGAAGCTTTGATACGCGCTTGCTTCTTAGCCTTCTCGCGAACGCAGATCACGTCCTCAGGGGATACCTGGAAAGAAGGAACATTCACAACGCGGCCGTTTACCATGATGGCTTTGTGGCTCACCAGCTGACGAGATTCAGCACGAGTGGCGCCGAAGCCCATGCGGTAGACGACGTTGTCCAGACGACCTTCCAGCAGCTGCAACAGGTTTTCACCGGTGTTACCCTTTTGACGGGCAGCGTCGCGGTAGTAGTTGCGGAACTGTTTTTCCAATACGCCGTAGATACGACGTACTTTTTGTTTCTCGCGCAGTTGCACACCGTAGTCGGACAGACGCGCTTTACGCGCACCGTGTTGACCAGGAACGGTGTCAATCTTGCACTTAGAATCAATCGCACGAACACCAGACTTCAGGAAGAGGTCGGTGCCCTCACGACGGCTAAGCTTAAGCTTAGGACCGATATATCTTGCCATCTTCTTTCTCCAACAATCCTAGACCAAGTAGCTACAGCGTTACACGCGGCGCTTCTTGGGAGGACGACAACCGTTGTGCGGGATCGGAGTCACATCAGTAATGTTAGTGATGCGGAAACCAGCCGCGTTCAGAGCGCGGATGGAAGACTCACGACCGGGACCCGGACCTTTGACCATGACTTCCAGGTTCTTCACGCCGTATTCTTTGGCGATCTCACCAGCACGCTCAGCAGCTACCTGGGCAGCAAACGGAGTGGACTTACGGGAACCACGGAAACCGGAACCACCAGAGGTAGCCCAAGACAGAGCATTGCCCTGACGGTCAGTAATGGTCACGATTGTGTTGTTGAAAGATGCATGAACGTGCGCAATACCGTCGCTCACTTGCTTTTTAACGCGCTTGCGAGCACGAGTCGGAGTTTTAGCCATTTTCTACCTTCCCGTTACTTCTTGATAGCCTTGCGCGGACCCTTACGGGTACGAGCGTTGGTCTTGGTACGTTGACCACGAACAGGCAGGCTACGACGGTGACGCAAACCACGGTAGCAACCCAGATCCATCAATCGCTTGATGTTCATGGAAATCTGACGACGCAGGTCACCTTCGACGGTGAATTTACCTACTTGTTCACGCAGATTCTCGATCTGAGCTTCGTCCAGGTCTTTAATTTTCACATTCTCAGCGATACCGGCTGCGGCACAGATGGCCTTGGAGCGGGTACGACCGACGCCATAAATAGCAGTCAGTGCAATGACTGCATGTTTATGGTCAGGAATGTTAATGCCAGCGATACGGGCCACTATTCACTCCTACATATAGTAGATAACGACCACCACAAAGCCCGTGAGCGGATACGTGGCGGTCAACCAATACACAACAAAAGTTGGCTGGCTATATTAGCCAGCACAACTATTTGTTGCAAGTACTAACCGTAAAAAATTAGCCTTGGCGCTGTTTATGCTTTGGCTCGCTGCAAATCACACGCACCACACCGTGACGCTTGATGATTTTGCAGTTACGGCAGATTGCCTTAACGGAAGCACGAACTTTCATTGCTTAACTCCGTAACTACGCCGACCTTTAGCGGCCGTAGCCCTTCAGGTTGGCCTTCCTCAGGACGTCGCCATATTGATGAGACATCATATGGGTCTGAACCTGAGCCATGAAGTCCATGATAACTACCACGATAATCAGCAGCGAGGTGCCACCGAAGTAGAACTGTACGTTCCAGGCAGTCATCAGGAACTGGGGTACCAGACAGATAAAGGTAATATAGAGCGCACCTGCCAATGTCAGGCGAGTCATAACCTTATCGATGTAACGTGCTGTCTGCTCGCCCGGGCGGATCCCCGGGATAAAGGCTCCACTCTTCTTCAGGTTATCTGCTGTCTCGCGGGGGTTGAACACCAGCGCGGTATAGAAGAAGCAGAAGAAGATAATGGCTGCTGCATAGAGCATCTCGTACAAGGGCTGACCCGGCTGCAGGACCATAGAGACCTGTTGCAGAATGTCAGCGATCTTGCCCTCGCCCTGACCAAACCAGGAGGTAATGGTACCCGGGAAGAGGATGATGCTGGATGCGAAAATCGCAGGAATCACACCGGCCATATTCACTTTCAACGGCAGGTGTGTGCTTTGCGCAGCGAATACCTGGCGGCCTTGTTGACGCTTGGCATAGTTAACGACGATACGACGCTGACCACGCTCCACGAACACCACAAAGTAAGTCACAGCGAAAACAATCAAGCCCAGCAACAACAACAGCAGGATGTGCAATTCCCCTTGACGTGCCTGTTCGGCCGTAGCGCCAATGGCATGAGGCAGACCGGCGACGATACCTGTGAAGATAATCAACGAGATACCATTACCAATCCCACGCTCGGTAATCTGTTCACCCAACCACATCAAGAACATGGTACCGGTGACCAGACTCACAACGGCTGTGAAATAGAAGCCCAAACCCGGATGAGTCACGAGTCCTTGCATCATATTCGGCAGACCTGTTGCAATACCAATGGCCTGGAACGTTCCCAAAACCAGCGTGCCCCAACGGGTATATTGGCTAATCTTGCGACGGCCGGATTCACCTTCTTTCTTGAGTTCAGCAAGAGCAGGGTGAACCACAGTCAGCAGCTGGATAATAATCGACGCCGAAATGTACGGCATGATCCCCAGTGCAAGAATAGAAGCACGCGAGAGTGCACCACCACTGAACATGTTGAACATCTCAATGATGGTGCCCTTCTGTTGTTGGAACAACTCGGCCAGTACGGCGGCGTCAATACCAGGGATCGGCACATAAGAGCCTGCACGGAACACGATAATTGCCCCGAGAACGAAGAGCAGACGGCTCTTCAGTTCGCTCAGACCACCTTGTGCTTTAACATCCAATCCTGGTTTCTTAGCCATTGTACTGATTATTCCTCGATTTTACCGCCAGCGGCCTCGATGGCTGCACGTGCACCCTTGGTGACGGACAGACCACGAACGGTCACAGCACGGTCAATGTTGCCAGACAGAACAACTTTAGCGAACACGATGTTTTTGGTAATAACACCGGCTTGCTTCAGAGTGCTCACGTCGACCACATCACCTTCTACCAGGGCGATTTCGTTCAGGCGCACTTCGGCAGAAACCAAAGATTTGCGAGAGAAGAAACCGAACTTCGGCAGACGGATTTTCAAAGGCATCTGGCCGCCTTCGAAACCGTTGCGGACCTTGCCGCCACCGGAACGAGAGGTCTGACCTTTAACACCACGACCACCGGTCTTGCCCAGACCAGAACCGATACCACGGCCCGGACGGTGCTTGACGCGCTTGGAGCCAGCGGCCGGAGACAGAGTATTCAGACGCATGCTTAGCCCTCCACCTTAACCATGTAATAAACCTGGTTGATCATGCCGCGTACGCAGGGAGTATCTTCCAGCTCAACGGTGTGACCAATGCGACGCAGACCCAGACCACGCAGAGTCGCCTTGTGCTTTGGCAGACGGCCGATAGAGCTGCGAGTTTGAGTTACTTTTACAGTGTTAGCCATGTCGCATTACCCCAGAATTTCTTCAACGCGCAGACCACGCTTGGCCGCGATCTGTTCCGGTGATTGACCGTGAACCAGAGCGTCGACAGTTGCGCGAACAACGTTGATTGGGTTGGTGGAACCGTAGGTCTTGGCCAGCACGTTGTGGATACCAGCAACTTCCAGTACGGCACGCATGGCGCCGCCTGCAATGATACCAGTACCTTGGGAGGCCGGCTTCATGAACACGGTGGAACCAGAGTGAACGCCACGCACCGGGTGGTGCAGGGTGCCGTTGTTCAGCTCAACCTTGTTCAGGTTACGCTTAGCCTGTTCCATCGCCTTTTGAATGGCGGCCGGAACTTCACGTGCCTTACCGTAACCGTAACCT
This sequence comes from Aeromonas sp. LsrichE-8G, assembly GCF_022869435.1. NCBI lineage: Bacteria > Pseudomonadati > Pseudomonadota > Gammaproteobacteria > Aeromonadales > Aeromonadaceae > Aeromonas > Aeromonas sp. LsrichE-8G. Next base: position 66,720 of record NZ_JALIHH010000044.1, on the reverse strand, counting down.
ACACGGCCGTTACCATCACCCACCACGGTCAACGCGGTGAAGGACATGATACGACCACCTTTAACAGTTTTCGAAACACGGTTTACTGCAATGAGCTTTTCTTGCAGTTCGCCGGCTTGAGATTCGACTTTAGCCATCTTCGACTCCTAGCTTAGAACTGAAGACCAGCGTCACGAGCAGCGGCAGCCAGAGCGGCTACACGACCGTGATACTTGAAACCGGAACGATCGAAAGATACGTTCTGAACGCCTTTGGCAATAGCACGCTCAGCGATAGCCTTACCTACAGCGGTAGCAGCATCTGCGTTACCGGTGTATTTCAGAGCTTCACTGATGGCTTTCTCTACTGTGGAAGCAGAGGCCAGAACTTCGGAACCGTTGGCTGCAATAACCTGCGCATAGATATGACGCGGGGTACGGTGAACAACCAGACGGGTAGCTCCCAGTTCCTGCATCTTTTTCCGAGCACGAGTAGCACGACGGAGACGAGCTGCTTTCTTGTCCATAGTGTTACCTTACTTCTTCTTAGCTTCTTTAGTACGCACTTGCTCGTTGGCATAGCGTACACCCTTGCCCTTGTAGGGCTCCGGAGCGCGGTAAGCACGGATATCGGCGGCGACTTGGCCAACCAGCTGCTTGTCCACACCACGCAGAACGATCTCGGTGGCGGACGGACATTCAGCGGTGACACCAGCCGGCAGCGCATGCTCTACCGGGTGAGAGAAGCCCAGTGCCAGCGCAACAGCATTGCCCTTGATGGAGGCTTTGTAACCTACACCAACCAGCTGCAGCTTGCGCTCGAAGCCTTGGGTAACACCGACTACCATGTTATTGACCAATGCACGGGCAGTACCGGCCTGAGCGTCAGCACCAGCGATGCCATCGCGCGGGGCGAACTTCAGTACATTGTCTTCTTTGGTCACTTCTACACCGGCGTGGATGGAACGAACCAGGGAACCCTTGCCACCTTTGATGGACAGTTCTTGGCCGTTCAGAGTCACCTCTACGCCAGCAGGAATAGTGACGGGTGCCTTAGCAACGCGAGACATTTCCGACCTCCTATTAAGCGACGTAGCAGATGATCTCACCACCCATGCTTGCCTTGCGGGCAGCACGGTCGGTCATCACACCTTTAGACGTGGACACGATAGCAACACCGAGACCGCCCATGACTTTCGGCAGATCAGTAGTGCGCTTGTAAATACGCAGGCCGGGACGGCTCACGCGTTGGATCAGTTCTACAACCGGCTTGCCCTGGAAATACTTCAGTTCGATTTCCAGTTCCGGTTTCACGTCACCAGCTACGTTGTAGCCAGCGATGTAACCTTCTTCTTTCAGCACTTTGGCGATAGCCACTTTCAGCTTGGAAGAAGGCATGGAAACCGCAACTTTGCTCGCCGCCTGACCGTTACGGATGCGGGTCAGCATATCCGCGATCGGATCTTGCATGCTCATAGTCTAACTCCCGAGATTCTTACCAAGAGGCCTTTTTGAGGCCCGGAATTTCGCCCTTCATGGCATGCTCACGCACCTTGATGCGAGAGAGGCCAAACTTCCGCAGGAAACCGTGCGGACGACCAGTGATGTTGCAACGGTTACGCTGGCGGGACGGACTGGAATCACGGGGCAGCTGTTGCAGTTGCAAGACAGCATCCCAACGCGCTTCTTCAGAAGCGTTCATATCAACGATGATAGCTTTCAGCTCGGTACGCTTGGTCGCGAACTTGGCTGCCAGCTTCGCACGCTTTGCTTCACGTGCTTTCATGGATGTTTTAGCCATAACCCTAACCTTACTTGCGGAATGGGAAGTTAAAGGCAGCCAGCAGAGCACGGCCTTCTTCGTCGGTATTCGCGGAAGTGGTGATGGTGATATCCAGACCACGGACGCGATCGACCTTGTCATAGTCGATTTCCGGGAAGATGATTTGCTCACGCACGCCCATGGAGTAGTTACCACGGCCATCGAACGCCTTGGCGTTCAGACCACGGAAGTCACGGATACGCGGTACGGAGATGCAAATCAGCCGTTCCAGGAACTCCCACATACGCTCGCCACGCAGGGTTACTTTACAACCTATCGGGTAGCCTTCACGAATCTTGAAGCCCGCAACAGATTTGCGTGCTTTGGTGATCAGCGGCTTCTGACCGGAAATGGCAGCCATATCGGCAGCAGCATTTTCCAGCAATTTCTTGTCAGAGATCGCTTCACCAACACCCATGTTCAGGGTGATTTTCTCGATCCGAGGGACTTGCATGATAGTCTTGTAACCGAACTGCTTGGACAGTTCATTTACTACATCGGATTTGTAGTAATCATGCAGTTTCGCCATCGTTAAACTCCAATTACTTCACAAGTTCGCCGGTGGATTTGAAGAAACGGACTTTCTTGCCGTCTTCAATCCGGAAACCAACGCGGTCAGCCTTGCCAGTGGCAGAGTTGAACAGCGCGACGTTAGATACATCGATGGGGGCTTCTTTGGTGACGATGCCGCCAGCCTGACCCAGTGCGGGTACCGGCTTTTGGTGTTTCTTCACCTGGTTGATGCCTTCCACGATTACCTTACCTTTTGCAATCAGGACTTGAGTGACTTTGCCACGCTTGCCCTTGTCTTTGCCGGTAAGAACAATTACTTCGTCTTCGCGACGGATTTTAGCTGCCATCGTTCGACTCCTTACAGTACTTCGGGTGCCAGGGACACAATCTTCATGAACTTCTCGTTACGGAGTTCACGGGTCACCGGGCCAAAAATACGAGTACCGATTGGCTGTTGGTTGTTGTTAAGCAACACAGCCGCATTGTTGTCGAAACGGATGACAGAGCCGTCCGGACGACGAACGCCTTTACGGGTGCGTACGACCACCGCGTTATACACATCACCTTTCTTCACTTTACCGCGAGGAATGGCTTCCTTGATGGAAACCTTGATGATGTCGCCGATGCCGGCATAACGGCGGTGCGAACCACCCAGAACCTTAATACACATTACACTGCGAGCGCCGGAGTTGTCGGCAACACCCAGCATACTTTGCATCTGGATCATCTTAGTGCTCCGCTTTGTTTACTTCTTATCCCTGATGGGATCTGGCTGCCTTCAAAAGGCGCGAAACTATAACACAGCTATTTTTGAAAAGGTAGCCTAAAAAACAAACGGCCCCGATGGGGGGCCGTTTGGGCTAAAAAGTACCGAATTAGGCCTTTTCTACGACAGCAACCAGGGTCCAGGACTTGGTCTTGGACAGCGGGCGGCACTCGCGGATTTCCACGAGATCGCCAGCCTTGCACTCGTTGTTCTCGTCATGCACGTGCAGCTTGGTAGTGCGCTTGATGATCTTACCGTAGATCGGGTGCTTTACCTTGCGCTCGATAGCGACGGTGATGGATTTGTCCATCTTGTCGCTAATTACACGACCTTGCAGAGTACGGATCTTGTCAGTCATTACGCACCTGCCTTCTCAGTCAGTACAGTCTTGATACGTGCGACGTCACGACGCACTTGTTTCAGAGTGTGAGTCTGAGCCAGCTGGCCGGTGGAAGCTTGCATGCGCATGTTGAATTGCTCACGCAGCAGACCCAGCAGCTCCTGGTTCAGTTCTTCGACGCTCTTTTGACGCAGATCTTGGGCTTTCATCACATCACCGTCTTAATTACGAAAGTGGTCTGAACAGACAGCTTAGCTGCGGCCAGGGCAAACGCTTCACGCGCCAGAGCCTCAGGTACACCATCCATCTCGTACAGAACCTTGCCAGGCTGGATCGGGCAAACCCAGTATTCCACGTTACCCTTACCTTTACCCATACGAACTTCGAGGGGCTTTTCGGTGATGGGCTTGTCCGGGAACACACGGATCCAGATCTTGCCTTGACGCTTAACGTGACGGGTCATGGCACGACGGGCTGCTTCGATTTGACGAGCAGTCAGTTGACCACGAGATGTCGCCTTCAGGCCAAAGGTACCGAAGGATACTTCGTTACCGGCATTGGCCAGACCGCGGTTACGACCCTTGTGGGTCTTGCGGAATTTAGTACGCTTAGGTTGCAACATTTACCGAATCTCCTTACTTGGCAGCGCGGCGCTTGTTGTCACGCTTGGGCTTCGCAGGAGCTTGCTCTTGAGCAGCGGCAGCATTGACTGCAGCCAGACCGCCCAGAACTTCGCCCTTGAAGATCCAAACTTTAACGCCGATCACACCGTAAGTGGTGTGGGCTTCAGAAGTTGCGTAGTCGATGTCGGCGCGCAGGGTGTGCAGGGGCACACGACCTTCACGGTACCATTCGGTACGCGCGATTTCAGCACCGCCCAGACGACCGGAAACTTCCACTTTGATGCCCTTGGCACCCAGGCGCATGGCGTTCTGTACGGCGCGCTTCATAGCACGACGGAACATTACGCGACGCTCCAGCTGGGAAGTGATGCTGTCGGCAACCAGTTTGCCATCCAGCTCCGGCTTGCGGACTTCGGAAATGTTGATCTGAGCAGGCACGCCAGCGATTGCGGCTACAGCTTTGCGCAGTTTTTCAACGTCTTCGCCTTTCTTGCCGATCACGACACCCGGACGAGCGGTGTGAATGGTCACACGGATGCTCTTGGCCGGACGCTCGATGGTGATCTTGGACAAGGAAGCGTTTTTCAGCTCCTTGGTCAGGAACTGGCGTACTTGGAAATCGCTGTACAGGTTGTCAGCGAAGTCTTTGGTGTTCGCGAACCAGGTAGAATTCCAAGGCTTGGTAATACCCAGGCGAATGCCATTAGGATGTACTTTCTGACCCATTGCTTATCTCCCAGCCTTAGCGTCGGATACCACTACAGTGATGTGAGCGGTACGCTTGAGGATACGATCCGCGCGACCTTTGGCACGCGGGCGGATGCGCTTCATGGAGGGACCTTCGTCTACCATGATGGTGGCAACACGCAGGGTGTCGATATCGGCACCTTCGTTGTGCTCAGCGTTGGCAATGGCAGATTCCAGCACTTTCTTCACCAGAACAGCAGCCTTTTTCGGGCTGAAGGTCAGGATGTTCAGAGCCTTGTCTACGGACAGACCACGTACTTGATCGGCTACCAGACGAGCTTTCTGGGCAGAAGTACGGGCATAACGGTGTTTAGCGATAGCTTCCATCATTTATCCCTTAGCGCTTCTTAGCCTTCTTATCAGCAGCATGGCCGCGATAAGTACGAGTCGGTGCGAATTCACCCAGTTTGTGACCGATCATTTCTTCGGTAACGAAAACCGGAACGTGCTGACGACCATTATGGACAGCGATGGTCAAACCGATCATGTTCGGGATGATCATTGAACGACGGGACCAGGTCTTAACCGGCTTTTTATCCCCGCTTTCCACCGCTTTCTCTACCTTCTTCAGCAAGTGCAGGTCGATAAATGGACCCTTCTTGAGAGAACGTGGCATGGTGATTCCTCTATGTTAACAATTACTTGTTACGACGACGTACGATGTACTTGTCGGTACGCTTGTTCTTACGGGTCTTGAAGCCCTTAGCCTTCTGGCCCCATGGGGACACAGGCTGCATGCCCTTGTTACGACCCTCACCACCACCGTGCGGGTGATCAACCGGGTTCATCGCCATACCGCGAACGGTCGGACGAATACCACGCCAGCGGTTAGCACCAGCTTTACCCAGTTGACGCAGCATGTGCTCGGAGTTACCCACTTCACCGATGGTAGCGCGGCACTCGGCCAGAACTTTACGTACTTCGCCGGAACGCAGACGCAGAGTTACATAGTTACCTTCACGAGCCAGGATCTGGATGAAAGTACCAGCGGAACGAGCCAGCTGGGCACCTTTACCAGGCTTCATCTCAACGGCGTGAACGGTAGAACCGACCGGGATGTTGCGCATCGGCAGGGTGTTACCTACCTTGATGGCAGCATCAGCACCAGAGGCGATTGCATCACCAGCTTTCAGGCCTTTCGGAGCCAGGATGTAACGACGCTCACCGTCTGCATACAGCACCAGGGCGATGTTTGCGGTACGGTTAGGATCGTATTCCAGACGCTCAACTTTGGCCGGAATGCCGTCTTTGTCGCGCTTGAAGTCGATCAGACGGTAGTGTTGCTTGTGACCACCACCGATATGACGAGTGGTGATACGACCGTTGTTGTTACGGCCACCGGACTTGCTTTTGCTGTCCAGCAGAGCGGCGAAGGGCTTGCCCTTGTACAGCTCTTGGTTGACGATCTTGACGACGTGGCGGCGGCCCGGAGAAGTAGGCTTGCACTTAACGATTGCCATTTTTCAGAACTCCTCTTACTCGGCTGCGCCCATGAAGTCGATGTCCTGACCAGCTTTCAGGGTCACATAAGCCTTTTTCCAATCGGAACGACGGCCTACGCGTGCACCTGCGCGCTTGGTCTTACCCTTCATGTTCAGGGTACGGACGGTCTCAACTTCGACCTCGAACAGTTTCGCAACTGCAGCTTTGACTTCCGCCTTGGTGGCATCAACAGCAACTTTGAACACGATAGTGTTCTGCTTTTCTGCGACCATGGTGCTCTTTTCAGAGATGTGCGGAGCCTTCAGAACTTTCAGCAGACGCTCTTCACGGATCATGCCAGCATCTCCTCGATTTGCTTAACTGCGTCAGCAGTCATCAGAACCTTGTCGAAAGCGATCAGGCTGACCGGGTCGATACCGGCAACGTCACGCACGTCAACTTTGTACAGGTTACGAGCAGCCAGGAACAGGTTCTCATCGACTTCAGCAGTCACGATCAGAACGTCAGTCAGTTCCATTTCTTTCAGCTTGGCGATCAGTTCTTTGGTCTTCGGCGCTTCGATGCCGAACTTCTCAACAACGATCAGGCGCTCTTGACGTACCAGCTCGGACAGGATGCTACGGATAGCGCCGCGGTACATCTTCTTGTTTACTTTCTGGCTGTGATCTTGCGGCTTAGCAGCAAAGGTCACACCACCGGAACGCCAGATGGGCGAACGGATGGAGCCAGCACGGGCACGACCAGTACCCTTCTGACGCCACGGCTTTTTGCCGCCACCAGACACTTCAGAGCGAGTCAGCTGCGCACGAGTACCCTGACGGGCACCAGCGGCATATGCAACGACAACCTGGTGAACCAGAGCTTCGTTGAATTCGCGCCCGAAGGTAGTCTCGGAAACTTCAAGAGCGCTCTTGGCGTCTTTCATTACCAATTCCATTACTATCTCCTCAGACGTTACGCTTTGACGGCAGGTTTGACGATCACGTTGCCGTTGGTTGCACCCGGTACTGCGCCTTTGATGAGCAGCAGGTTGCGTTCAGCGTCAACACGAACCAGTTCCAGGTTCTGAGTCGTTACACGCTCAGCACCCATGTGACCAGCCATCTTCTTGCCCTTGAATACACGGCCCGGGGTCTGGTTTTGACCGATGGAGCCAGGTACACGGTGGGACAGGGAGTTACCGTGGGTCATATCCTGGGTACGGAAGTTCCAGCGCTTAACAGTACCGGCAAAACCTTTACCCTTGGATGTGCCGGTAACGTCTACCAGCTTAACGTCAGCGAGAAGATCTACTTTCAGCTCGCTACCAACAGTGAAAGTTTCACCGTTGTTCAGGCGGAATTCCCACAGACCGCGACCGGCTTCTACACCAGCTTTGGCGAAGTGGCCAGCTTCCGGCTTGGTTACGCGGCTGGCTTTCTTGGCGCCAGTGGTAACCTGAATAGCGTTGTAGCCGTCGGTTTCTACAGATTTGACCTGAGTTACACGGTTAGCTTCAACTTCGATAACAGTCACCGGGATAGAAACGCCATCTTCAGTGAAGATGCGAGTCATACCCACTTTGCGACCTACAAGACCGATTGTCATTGTTATCAACCTCTTTCCGTAATTAACCCAGGCTGATCTGGACGTCTACACCAGCTGCCAGATCCAGACGCATCAGAGCGTCAACGGTCTTGTCAGTCGGTTCAACGATGTCTACCAGACGCTTGTGAGTGCGGATCTCGTACTGATCACGCGCGTCTTTGTTGACGTGCGGGGAGATCAGAACGGTGAAACGCTCTTTGCGAGTCGGCAGCGGGATAGGACCGCGAACCTGCGCGCCAGTGCGCTTAGCAGTTTCAACGATTTCCGCAGTGGATTGATCGATCAGGCGATGATCAAAAGCCTTCAGGCGGATACGGATTCTTTGGTTCTGCATTGACAGAGCTCCAATAGATAAAAGAACATAAATCAACACCGCCCGACCGAGATTACTCCCGCCAGAGGTGTGATTTTTCACGTTTCCTCCCATATCGGGAGGACTGTATGGCTGGCAACTCGTAAACGGGAAGCTCAGCAAGCAGACATATCGTCTGGCTGCCTCATGGGCAAGCGGAGGGGATTATACGGATTTTTTCCACTCACGCAAGTGAAGGCGGACAGATTGTGCGCAATGTTGTGTGGCGGATGGATCTCCAGGCGATCAAATCATCGCCCTCGGCGAGACGGTAACGACAATGTTGCAAACAGGCTGATAGACTGCGCCCTCGCCCCTGTTTGCGGAACGCATCCCATGCTCAAGAATCAGAAGAAAGCCTACCAGTACGGGCTCTGTGCCGTCGCCCTCTGGTCCACGGTGGCCAGCGCCTTCAAGATCTCCCTCGCCTACTTTGAACCAGTACAGCTGCTGCTGGTCGCCGCCAGCACCTCGACCCTGACCCTGGGATGCATCGTGGCCTGTCAGGGCAAACTGCCGCTACTGCTCGACTACATCAAGAGTCGCCCCCTCTACTACCTCGCTCTCGGGGTCCTGAACCCCTTCCTCTATTACCTGCTGCTGTTCAAGGCATATGATCTGCTGCCCGCCCAGCAGGCGCAGACTCTCAACTACACCTGGGCCATCACCCTCAGCCTGCTGGCCGTTCCCTTCCTCGGTCAAAAGCTGCGCCGCCGCGATGGCGTCGCCATCGTGCTCGGCTATTTCGGCGCCCTGGTGATCGCCACCAGGGGGGACGTGTTCGGTCTACAGTTCGACAGCCCCCTCGGCGTCACGCTGGCGCTGGTGTCGACCCTGATCTGGGCCGGTTACTGGATCCTCAACACCCGCAATCAGGGGGATCCCGTCGTCAGCCTGCTGCTCGGCTTCCTCATCAGCCTGCCCTTCATCATCGTGGCGACCTGGTTGCTCTCGGACTTTGCCATGACCGCCTGGCAGGGATGGGCCGGCGCCATCTATGTGGGGCTGTTCGAGATGGGCTTCGGTTTCGTGCTCTGGCTGATGGCCCTGCGCCACGCCACCAACACAGCCCCCATCAGCAACCTCATCTTCATCTCGCCGTTTGCCTCTCTGGTGCTGCTCAACCTGTTGATCGGCGAAACCATTCACCCGGCAACCCCCATCGGGCTGGTTCTCATCGTCGCCGCCCTGCTTATCCAGCAACTCAAATATGGCAAGCGCTACCGCAAGGTGAGCGACCCCCACTCCTGACAGACAAAGGGCGTATCCCTCGATACGCCCTGCTTTCAATCCATCCACTCCAGCGGCTGGTTCTTGGGTAGCCGGATCTCCACCTGCAAGCCCCCCAGTTCGGATCGCCCCAACCTGATGGTGCCGTGATGCTGGGAGACTATCTTGGCAACGATGGCCAGCCCCAGCCCACTCCCGCCACCGGTGCGCGCCACATTACCCTGGGTGAAGGGCTTGAGCACCCGGGAGTAGTCCTCTTCTGCAATCCCCGGGCCATTGTCGGAGAGTCGCAGCCGCACCCAGTGGCCATCATCCCTGAGCTCGGCCTGCAACCGAGTCGCACCATAGCGCAGGGAGTTGCCCGACAGATTGTTGAGGATACGGCGAATGCTGATGGGATGGCAGGCCACACGCACCGCCTCCTCCGGCAGGAGCAGCTCCACTTCCAGTCCCTGATCGGTCTGCATCAGCAACGCATCGTGAATGAGCTGGGTCAGGTCGACGGGCCGGGCATCGAGCCCCTCGTTCGGGCGAATGTAATCGATGAACTGATCAATGATGCCGTTCGACTCATCGATGTCCGCATTGATGCTCTCCTTGAGGTACTCATCCCCCGAGGACATCATCTCGGTTGCGAGACGAATGCGGGTGAGAGGGGTGCGCAAATCGTGGGATACCCCGGCCATCATCAGGTTGCGCTCCTCGATCAGCCCCTTGATGGAGCTCGACATGTGGTTGAAGGTGCGGGTCAGGCGGCGCACCTCCCGCGAGCCCTGCTCCCCCAGGGCATCGGGAAAGTTGCCGCGCGCTACCGCCACGGCCCCCGCTTCCAGATCCTCCAGCGGTCGCACCAGCTGACGGGCAAAACGCCAGGCTGCAAACAGGGTCACCACCAGCAAGACGCTCATATAGAGGATGAGCGGTTCGATGTCGTCATCTTCAATTTCCGTCAGGGGAATGCGAACCCACATCTGGCTGGCCTGGGGAGGCTGGATCCAGATGATGTAGTGATCCTGGATTTCAACTCTGACCCTGGTATCCCCTTTCAATTCGCGGCTGATGCTCTGCTCCAGATAGGGGTAGGGCTTGGAATCATTCAGCCCGTGCTGCTCCGCCTCGCTCTGGGTATAGATGTCGCTGCCAGTGGTCACATAGACCAGCGCCTCGGCATCTTCACTGAGCGCCAGCTGGTTGTTGTCCACCGGAAAGATGAGTTTGACCTGGTTTGCCAGCAGGTGGCTGATCTGCTTGACGGTCGGCGCCAGCAGGTAGTTGTAGAAGGTAACGTAGGAGACGACTTGATAGACCACCAGCACGGCAGCCAGAAACCAGAGCATACGGGAGAACATGCTGCCCACTTTCTTCATGCGTTCTCACCGTCCGGTACGAACACATACCCCAGACCCCAGACAGTCTGCAGATAGCGGGGCTGGGCCGGGTCCTGTTCCAGCAGGCGGCGCAGGCGGGAGACCTGCACATCAATGCTGCGCTCGGTGGCCGTGTACTCGCGACCACGGGCCAGGTTCATCAGCTTGTCACGGGAGAGCGGTTCGCGAGGATGACTCACCAGCACCTTGAGCACGGCGAACTCCCCGCTGGTCAGGGAAACCGGTTCGCCATCACGGCTCAGTTCACGGGTCGCCAGATTGAGTTGGTAGGCCCCGAAACTTACCATCTTCTCCGCCGCGGAAGGGGCGCCGGGCAGCTCCACGGTATGGCGGCGCAGCACGGCGCGGATCCGGGCCAGCAGCTCACGGGGGTTGAACGGCTTGGGCAGATAATCGTCGGCCCCCATCTCCAGGCCGACGATGCGATCCACTTCGTCCCCCTTGGCGGTGAGCATCAAGACAGGGATCTGGTTGCCGGCCTCGCGCAGGCGGCGGCAGATGGAGAGGCCGTCTTCCCCCGGCAGCATCAGATCAAGCACCATCAGGCTGAAGTTTTCACGCGTCAGCAGGCGATCGGCCTGCTCCCCGTTGGCGACACCTCGCACTACAAACCCCTGCTCGGTGAGGTAGCGCTCCAGCAAGGAACGCAGTTTTAGATCGTCGTCCACCACCAGGACCTTGTATTGCTGACTCATTGCCACCTCTCTTTTCTGTCTCCCCTCATACTAGAGCCGCCCCCTGCAACCACAAAGCATAAATATGTTACCGGTTATTGCCCTCATTCGGCCCCGGAGCCGGGAGGGATGGATGGCCAGCTCTGCTTTTTGCTCGACAGCGCGGCGACAATGACTAAGATCCCGAGCAACCGGATGCAATTGGCGAGGGAGTGATAACCCCATGAAAACCAAACTCATTACCCGTGAAGGCTACACCAGGCTCCGGCAGGAGCACGACATGCTCTGGCGGGAGGAGAGGCCCGATGTCACCAAAAAAGTGGCCTGGGCGGCGAGCCTGGGTGATCGCAGCGAGAATGCCGATTACCAGTACAACAAGAAACGCCTGCGGGAGATCGACCGCCGGGTTCGCTACCTGCGCAAGTGCCTGGAAGAGCTGACCATAGTCGACTACTCCCCCTCCCAGGAGGGCAAGGTCTTCTTCGGCGCCTGGGTCGAGGTAGAAAACGACGAGGGTGAGACCAAGCGCTTTCGCATCGTCGGCTATGACGAGATCTTCGGCCGCAAGGATTACATCTCCATCGACTCCCCCATGGCCCGTGCCCTGCTCAAGAAAGAGGTGGGCGATGAAGCCTTGGTGCAAACGCCAGTGGGTGACGCCTGCTGGTACGTCAATGAGATCAGCTATCCCAAATAAGCCAGGCCGACCCTGACTGCCAAATCGGCTGACAAGGCCAGGAGAGACCGAGCATGTCCGCCCACCGGGTATGAGAAACGTCATTTCTACCGGGGTGGCATCCCGCTGCCCGACCCCATATAGTGCTCACACCCGGCGCCTTGCGGCGCCAACCGGCCCGCGCGGCAGTGGCCTGGCAGGTATCTAAAGTATCGCCAGGACAGACCCCCTGCTCGGCGACATAGCCCCACGCTGGCCAGTTAGACAGGACCCGACCAAGAGACCCTCGATGCAAAGCCACGTAATAGAACATCAGATCGCCGGTGAGCTGAATGCCCGCCCGGAACAGGTGCAGGCAGCCGTTCGCCTGCTGGACGAAGGCGCGACCGTTCCCTTCATCGCCCGTTACCGCAAAGAGGTGACCGGCGGTCTGGACGACAGCCAGCTGCGTACCCTGGAGAGCCGCCTCGGCTACCTGCGTGAACTGGCGGATCGCCGCCAGGTGATCCTGCGCTCCATCGAAGAGCAGGGCAAACTGACCCCCGAACTGGCCCGCGAGCTGAACGAGGCCGACAGCAAGACCCGGCTGGAAGACCTCTACCTCCCCTACAAGCCCAAGCGGCGCACCAAGGGGCAGATGGCCATCGAGGCGGGGCTGGAGCCACTGGCGGATTTGCTGCTGGGTGACCCCATGAAGGATCCCGAACAGGAGGCGGTTCGCTTCCTCAATGCCGAGCAGGGGATCACCGACGGCAAGGCCGCCCTCGACGGTGCCCGTTACATCCTGATGGAGCGCTTCGCCGAGCAGGCCGATCTCCTTGAGAAGTTGCGGGACTACCTGTGGCACAACGCCACCCTGCGTGCCCGCGTGGTGGCCGGCAAGGAGCAGGAAGGGGCCAAGTTCAAGGACTACTTCGAACACGACGAACCCCTGCACAAGGCCCCCTCCCACCGGGTGCTGGCCATGCTGCGCGGCCGCAACGAGGGGATCCTCAACCTGGCGCTGGTTGCCGGCGACGACGAGAGCGCCAGCCCCTGCGAAGGGATCATCGCCCATCACCTCAGGCTCAACCTGCAACACCGCCCGGCCGACAAGTGGCTGCAGGGGGTGGTGAGCTGGACCTGGAAGATCAAGCTATCGCTCCAGATGGAGACCGAGCTCATCGGCCGCATCCGCGAGTCGGCAGAAGAGGAGGCGATCAAGGTATTCGCCATGAACCTCAAGGATCTGCTGATGGCGGCGCCGGCCGGCATGCGCTGCACCATGGGGCTGGATCCGGGCATCCGCACCGGGGTCAAGGTGGCGGTGGTGGATGCCACCGGCAAGCTGGTCGATCACGCGACCATCTATCCGTTCGAACCCAAACGCCAGGTTGACCAGAGTCTCAAGACCCTGAGCGAGCTGTGCCAGAAGCACAAGGTCGAGCTCATCAGCATCGGCAACGGCACCGCATCCCGGGAAACCGACCGCCTGGTGAGCGATCTGTTCGAGCGCTACCCGGCCGCCAAGGCGCAGAAGATTGTGGTGAGTGAAGCGGGGGCATCGGTCTACTCCGCCTCCGAGCTCGCCTCCCAAGAATTCCCGGATCTCGACGTCTCCATTCGTGGCGCCGTCTCCATCGCTCGCCGGCTGCAGGATCCGCTGGCCGAACTGGTCAAGATCGACCCCAAGAGCATAGGTGTCGGTCAGTACCAGCACGATGTCGGCCAGAGCCAGCTGGCCCGCCGCCTCGACGCGGTGGTCGAGGATTGCGTGAACGCGGTGGGGGTGGATGTGAATACCGCCTCGGTCGCCCTGCTCAACCGGGTTTCCGGCCTCTCCCAGACCCTGGCCCAGAACATCGTCGCCTACCGCGACGAGAACGGCGCCTTCCAGCATCGTCAGCAGCTGCTGAAAGTAAGCCGACTCGGGCCCAAGGCATTCGAGCAGTGCGCCGGCTTCCTGCGCATTCGGGGCGGCAGCAACCCGCTGGACGGCTCGGCGGTGCACCCGGAATCCTACCCGGTGGTGGAGCGGATCCTCGCCAAGCTGGAGCAGACCGTCGACAGCCTGCTCGGCAACAGCAGCCTGCTGCGCACCCTCAAGCCCACCGACTACACCGATGAGCAGTTCGGGGTGCCTACCGTCACCGACATCATCGGTGAGCTGGACAAGCCAGGCCGCGACCCGCGCCCCGAGTTCAAGACCGCCACCTTCAAGGAAGGGGTGGAGAAAATCAGCGATCTGGTGCCCGAGATGGTGCTGGAGGGTGTGGTCACCAACGTCACCAACTTCGGCGCCTTCGTCGACATCGGCGTCCATCAGGACGGGCTGGTGCACATTTCTTCCCTCACCGATCGCTTCGTCAAGGATCCCCGCGAGGTGGTCAAGGCCGGTGACATCGTCCGGGTAAAGGTGCTGGAAGTCGACGTACCGCGCAAACGCATCAGTCTGACCATGCGTCTGGATGAAAAAGCCGGCCAGCCTGCCCGCAAACCGGCCGAGCCGCGTCACACCGGCAACACCCGACCGAAACAGGCGCCCCGTCAGAGCACTCCGACCGAGGGTGCCATGGGCAACGCCTTCGCGGCTGCCCTGTCGAAACTGAAGAAATAAGCCCCCAGAATGCAAAAAAGCCCCGAAAGGGGCTTTTTCATGCCTGCACGGAGCGGGATCAGACGTCCTGACTCAGGCTATGCGGGGAGGCCGACCTCACCGCTTGCTGATAGTGCCTGGCAATCACCTGGTTTCGATTGTCCATATAAGCACCGAGCGGGCCTGTGGTTTCCTGCCTGAGGGTCATCAGATCCTTGCGGGCCTGTGCCTCCTTGCCAGAGGCGGCACGGGCCACACTCATGTCTTGTGACGATGGTTCATCGGGAGCCAGTGCTGCGGCACGCACCTGCTGCATCTTGGCGATGGTCGCGGCGGGATCCCCGGGAATGGTCCCCATGTCGATGACCACCTCCCCCCCGGTGGCATAACGCTTGCCATCCGGCCCACGGGAAAACTGGTAGGTAGGGCTTCCCGCATGCTCGCCGCCGGCTGCCTGGTGCGCCTGCTCGTGCTTGCGAACTTCGAGATCCCGTTCGACCAGCGCAGCCACCTGACGCTGCTGCTGCTTTTGCTGCTCCTGCTGTTCACCCTCCTGACGTTGTCGACGCTCCCCCTCCTCCCCCGTTGCCTCGACAAAACGGTGCGCCACCATCACGGGGCCGGTCTGGCCGTTCTCTTTCGTGGACGAGGATGGGGCGGCGGGATTGGCCTGGGCGGCCCGGGATCTCTCTTTCTGGGAACCGACGCCGGACTCGGCGTTGGACGCTTCGCTCTGGCGGCTGGGGGGCACCAGTTCTGCGCGGCGGTTGTCAGTCTGTGCCGATTCCGTCTGCGGCTGCAGTTGATTCGGGATGATGGTCGGCAGACTGACGTTGATGTTCATGTCACACCCGGATATCGATCAGGGTGCCCAGCATGTCGCTGGCCGTCTGGATCACCTTGGCGGATGCCCCGGCATGCAGCTCGGCCACCTTGAGATTCACCAGTTCATCCGGCAACTGCACCTGATCACCCGCTGGCGTATTGAGACGGGCGATCTGGCTGGAAGCCTGGCCCGCCAACTGCTCGGCCCGTTGGAACCCCTGCACGCCTGCCGTCATGGCTGATTCGATACGCATTGGCACACTCCTCTGTAGGGTTGGCTAATTATCCATCAACCTGACGAGTTATTGAAGCCTGCCGCTCAAATCTCAGTCAATGAACTGCCGCAGGAGGGTGATGAACTGCTCTGGATGGGAGATGAAGGGGGCATGGGATGCCTTCTCCAGCACCAGACTGTGGCTGGCAGGGTAACGCGCATCCAGCAAGGGAATGGCGGCCTTCGGCACCAGGGTATCCAGCCTGCCGTAAAGACGCTGCCAGGGCAGATCCAGGCCGATCAGTTCATCCCGCAGATCGACCTCGGCCAGCAGGCCCAGACCCGCCTCCAGGGCCGCAAGCCGGGGAGCGGGTCGCTCCGCCAGCCAGTGACGCAACTGGCGAATGTCGTTTCTGGCATGCTCGCTGCCCATGGCCTGGATCGCGAGGAAGCGCTCTATGGTCTGCATGAAGTCGCCGGCCAGCATCTGGTTGAACCCCGCCAGCACCTTGGGGGCAATCCCGGGCCACTCGTCGCGGGCCATGAAGCAGGGAGAACTGGCTACGGTAATGAGAGAGTGAAGGCGTTCAGGCATGGTCAGCGCCAACTGACTCGCCACCAGACCACCGAGGGACCAGCCGAGTAGATGGCATTTTTCAGGCAATATGGCCGCCACCTGCTCTGCCAGCCAGGGCAGGGTGTAGTCTGTCCCTGCTTGCAGGGGGCTGTTGCCAAAGCCGGGCAGGTCCACCAGATGCAGCCGATAGTGGGCAGCCAGTTCTTGGGCAATACCGTGCCAGACGGCCCCGTTCATGCCCCAGCCATGCAACAACACCAGGTCCGGGCCCTGGCCAAACCGCTCAACCGATACGCTCATCTAGACTCAAGATCCCTGTTTATCTGCTTGGAGCCTGCATGTTAAAGCGGCTGCTCGCCAAAGCAAGTCCGATCCTTGGCACCCAGTCCGACTGGCTCGGTCTGTGCCTGCTCTGTCGCCAGCCCTGTGACGAGACGCCTTTGTTGTGCTCCTGGTGCCGCCACGCCCAGCGCCAACACGACAGACGATGCCTGATGTGTGCAGCACCGCTGCCGGAGCAACATCGCGAGAGCGAACTGCTGTGCGGACGATGCCAGCGCAGACCCGCCCCCTGGGAGCGTTTGCAGGTGATCGGCGATTATCAGGCACCTTATGCCCAGCTCATCCCCCGGCTGAAGTATTCCGGTCAGATCCTGCTCGCGCCGCTGCTTGCCCGCCTGCTGGCAGACCATCTGGACCTCGCCAGTCCGCCGCAGGTCATCATTCCGGTTCCCCTGCACTGGTGGCGCCAGTGGTGGCGCGGCTTCAATCAGGCAGAAGAAATCGGCCATGCCCTGAGCGCACTCACCGGCATTCCTTGCGACACCCGCGTACTGCGCCGGACAAGGTCGACCCCGCAACAGACCCGGCTCAGTGCCGGCCAGCGGCGACGCAATCTGCGTGGCGCCTTCGAAATAGAACATCACCACTACCGGCATGTGGCACTGCTCGACGACGTAGTCACCACGGGAGCCACGGCCGGTCAGCTCACCCGGTTGCTCCATGAGAGCGGCATCATAAAGGTGGAGGTGTGGGCCATCTGCCGCACCCTCAGGCACCCCAGATAGCCTTGCAGTGAGCCGGCCAGAGAGGCCTGTGGCGGCAGGATTCCAATACGCTCGCGCTCACAAGCTCACCATCTGCACGCTACCCAAGCCCCGCCAAGCGCGTTATCATGAATACCCTAGTCGTACACTCAGGTTTATGAGGATAGTGATGATCAGCATTTCCGACACCGCCCAGGCCCACTTCCGCAAGTTGCTGGAGAAGCAGCCTGATGGCACCAACATCCGGGTGTTTGTGGTCAATCCGGGAACCCAGAATGCCGAGTGCGGCGTATCCTATTGCCCACCCGACGCGGTCGACCCGGAAGATCAGCACCTGCCTTTCAGCGGCTTCGACTGCCTGGTCGATCCCCTGAGCGCCCCCTTCCTGGTGGACGCCACCATCGATTTCGTCACCGATCAGATGGGCTCCCAGCTCACCCTGAAAGCCCCGAACGCCAAGATGCGCAAGGTGGCCGACGACGCTCCGCTGATCGACCGCATCGAGTACGTGCTGATGTCCGAGGTGAACCCCATGCTGGCCGGTCACGGCGGCAAGGTCACCCTGGTCGAGCTGACCGAGGACAAGCTGGCCATCCTGCAATTTGGCGGCGGTTGCAACGGTTGCTCCATGGTCGACTACACCCTGAAAGAGGGGATCGAGAAGCAGTTGCTGGAGAAATTCCCGGGCGAGCTCAACGGTGTGAAAGATGCCACCGAACACCAGCGTGGCGACCACTCCTACTACTGATTGGCCGTCTTGCGGCAAAGAAAAGGCCCCGCCAGCTGGCGGGGCCTTTTGCATTCTGCGGCTGGCAGATCACTCGTCCTTCTTGTCTCGCGACAGCAGGGCGATGGCTGCCTCTTTCGGGTTCTTGCCCTCGTAGAGCACCTTGAAGATCTGTTCGCAGATGGGCATCTCGACGCCACAGCGGGCCGCCAGCAGATGTACTTCCTTGGTGTTGCGATAGCCTTCCACCACCTGGCCTATCTCGGCCATGGCGGTGTCAACCGACTTGCCCGCTCCCAGCGCCAGACCAAAACGGCGGTTGCGCGACTGGTTGTCGGTACAGGTCAACACCAGATCCCCGAGCCCCGCCATCCCCATGAAGGTCTTGGCGTCGGCCCCGAGGGCGGCGCCCAGACGCTGCATCTCCACCAGGCCCCGAGTGATGAGCGCAGTTCTGGCGTTGGCGCCAAAGCCGAGTCCGTCAGAGAGACCGGCACCGATGGCGATGACGTTCTTGACCGCCCCGCCCAGCTGCAGACCGATGAAGTCCGGATTGGTATAGACCCGGAACGAGCGGCCGCAGTGCAGCAGGTGGGAGAGATCGTCGGCAAAGTCGTCGTGGGTCGAGGCCACCGAGATGGCGGTCGGCAGACCGGCGGCCAGCTCGCGGGCGAAGGTCGGGCCCGAGATGACCGCCAGTGGAATGGCATCCCCCAGCACCTCCCGCGCCACCTCTTGCAGCAGACGGCCGCTGTCCGGCTCCAGCCCCTTGGTGGCCCAGGCGATCCGGGTATCCGGGCGCAGGAAGGGTTTGACCCGGGCCAGTACCTGGCCGAACACATGACTCGGCACCACCAGCAGCAGCACGGGAGCGGCTTGCACCGCCGCCTGCAGATCCGACGTCAGTTGCAGATCGGCCGGGAAGGGGACATCCGGCAAGAATGCCTTGTTGCAGCGATCCTGTTCCAGCTCGGCGACATGGGCAGGGTCGTGACCCCACAGCAGGGTCGGATGACCATTGCGCGCCAGAGAAATGGCAAGGGCGGAGCCATAAGACCCCGCCCCCAGGACCGAGATTGCGATCTGGTCGGCCATTATCAGGCTTCCGCAGTCGCCTGCTGGGCCTGTACCTGCGCCATGTGCTGGGCGAACAGGGCGTCGAAGTTGACCGGTGCCAGGTTCAGCTGCGGGAAGGAACCCTTGCTCACCAGGTTGGACACCGCTTCGCGGGCATACGGGAACAGGATGTTCGGGCAGAAGGCCGCCAGGCAGTGGGCCAGTTGCGGCTCAGGCAGGTTGCCGATGGTGAAGATGCCGGCTTGCTGCACTTCGCACAGGAAGGCGGTCTCGGTTTCCAGCTTGCAGGTGACGGTCAGGGTCAGCACCACTTCATAGACGCTGTCGGCCAGGACATTGGTCTTGGTGTCCATGTCCAGCTTGACGTCCGGCTGCCACTCTTTCTGGAAGATGTGCGGAGTATTCGGGGCTTCGAAGGAAACATCCTTGGTGTAGACACGCTGGATGTGGAATTCCGGTTGCACTTCCTGGTTGTTGATTTCGTCAGCCATTTCGTTTGATTCCTTTTTAAGATAATGAGTGGGCGCAGGCCCTTAAATCAGCGTTTTTTGGTCACCGGCAGATTGTCTGCACGCCATTGGGCCATGCCACCGCTGAGCACATACACCTGCTTGAAACCGGCCTTGCTCAGTTGGCGACCCGCGCCACCAGCGGTCATCCCCGACTCGCACACCACTATGATGGGGGCATCCTTGTGCTTTTCAACCGGACCCAGATTATTCGCCTGGATCTGGGCGAGCGGCAGGTGATGGGCCCCGGCCAGATGACCCTTGGCAAATTCATCCTGACTGCGAATGTCCACGACGGTGGCGTTTTCACGGTTGATAAGCAGGGTAGCGGCGTGGTTGTTGACCGCCTTCACCGGAGAAAAACGAGCACGCACAGTGGTATACACCAGGGTGCCTGCCAGGCCCAA
Organism: Aeromonas sp. LsrichE-8G; assembly: GCF_022869435.1. NCBI lineage: Bacteria > Pseudomonadati > Pseudomonadota > Gammaproteobacteria > Aeromonadales > Aeromonadaceae > Aeromonas > Aeromonas sp. LsrichE-8G. The sequence goes on along the minus strand of NZ_JALIHH010000044.1, from coordinate 46,624 downwards.
CCAGGCTGCGGTCAGCAGCGGATTGCGGGCCGCGAAATCCAAATACTCTTGCATCTTCTACTATCCAGGGACCAAGACAAGGGCCCGAGTATACATGGGGCCCTGCATAAGATCAGCCATCTTGGCGGCAAAGCGAGAGCAAGCTCCCATCAGGGATGGCTGCCGATTCTTCCTCCTCCAACCGGGCAGAACGAGAGGATGTGCCATGCCGAAAAGAGGGGGGAAACAGAGGAAACCCCGCCGCGGCAGACAAGCCGGCAACATGCCTAAAACAGCGGGATAACAGTTAAAAAGCGAGGCTGGAGAGGGACTTGGCTATCAGGTGACTATTTCGGCAGATGTAGTAATATTACGCTAGTTTCACTTCCCGCAATTCATTCCTATCCGAGAGGACATAGCCTTATGTCAACAGCTAAGAAACCGCTGGTTCTGGTCATCATGGACGGTTGGGGCTACAGCACCAAGCAAGAGTACAACGCCGTTGCTGCTGCCAAGACCCCCAATCTGGATCGCCTGGCCCGTGACTACACCAGCACCCTGATCTCCGGCTCCGGCCTGGACGTGGGTCTGCCGGACGGCCAGATGGGCAACTCCGAAGTGGGCCACACCAACATCGGTGCCGGTCGCGTCGTCTATCAGGAGCTGACCCGCATCTCCAAGGACATCCAGGACGGCGACTTCTTCCAGAACGTCGAGCTGGCCAAGGCTGTCGACGCTGCCGTGACCAAGGGCAAGGCCGTGCACATCATGGGTCTGATGTCCCCGGGTGGCGTACACAGCCACGAAGAGCACATCATGGGCATGATCGAGATGGCCGCCAAGCGTGGCGCCGAGCAGATCTACTTCCACGCCTTCCTGGATGGCCGCGACGTCCCGCCGCGCAGTGCCCAGTCCTCCATCGAGCTGTTCGACGCCCTGTTTGCCCGACTGGGCAAGGGTCGTTTCGCCTCCATGATCGGTCGTTACTACGCCATGGACCGCGACAACCGCTGGGATCGCGTGCAGCAGGCCTATGACCTGATGACCCAGGGCAAGGGCGAATTCACCGCCGACAACGCCACCGACGCGCTGGCCGCTGCCTATGCCCGCGACGAGAACGACGAGTTCGTCAAGGCCACCCGCATCGGCGACGCTGCACCGATGATCGACGGCGACGCGCTGATCTTCATGAACTTCCGTGCCGACCGCGCCCGCGAAATCACCCGCGCCTTCGTCGATACCGACTTCACCGGCTTCGCCCGCACCGCCACCCCGGCCCTGCACTTCGTGATGCTGACCGAATACGCGGCCGACATCAAAACCGCCTGCGCCTATCCGCCCACCGCCCTGGTCAATACCCTGGGTGAGTGGCTGGCCAAGCAGGGCAAGACCCAGCTGCGCATCTCCGAGACCGAGAAGTACGCCCACGTCACCTTCTTCTTCAACGGTGGCGAAGAGGCCTGCTTCAGCGGCGAAGATCGCGAAATCGTGGCGAGCCCGAAAGTGGCTACCTATGACCTGCAGCCGGAGATGAGCTCCGAAGAGCTGACCGACAAGCTGGTTGCGGCCATCAAGAGCGGCAAGTACGACGTCATCATCTGCAACTACCCGAACGGCGACATGGTCGGTCACACCGGCGTGTTCGATGCGGCCGTCAAAGCCTGTGAAGCGGTCGACCACTGCATCGGTCGCGTCACCGACGCCCTGGCGGAAGTGGGTGGCGAGTGCCTCATCACCGCAGACCATGGCAACGCCGAGAAGATGATGGACGAAGAGACTGGTCAGGCCCACACCGCCCACACCAATCTGCCGGTTCCCCTCATCTACTTCGGTCGTAAAGCCGAGGTCGCCGAAGGTGGCAAACTGTCCGATCTGGCCCCCACCATGCTGACCCTGATGGGTCTGCCGGTGCCGCCGGAAATGACTGGCAAGCCCCTGATGATTCTGAAATAATCCTGCCCCATGCGGGGATGCGAAATTATTTCACAGAAAACCAGTCGCGTCGGCCTGTTGGCCGGCGCGCTGTTTTTTTGCCTGATCGGCGGTACCGGCACAGCCCAGGCTGCGAACCAGCAGCTGGGGGCCATGCAGTCCCAGATCAAGGAACAGCAACAGACCCTCAAGCTCAGCAAGCAGGAGCTTGCCAAGCTCAACACCCAGCTCAAGGCTGACGAGCAGGCCATTTCGGCTGCCGCCGCCAAACTCGAGCAGACCAGACAGCAACTCCGGCAGAACCAGCAGAAGCTGGCGTCCCTGCAGCAGGACAAGCTGGCACTGGAGCAACAAGCAAAACATCAGAAACAGTTGCTGGCCAAGCAGGCGGAAAGCGCCTTCCAGGCGGGCAACCACGATTACCTCAAACTGCTGCTCAACCAGCAGGATCCGGCCAAGCTGAGCCGCGCCCTCGACTACTTCGACTACCTCAACAAGGCCCGCATCGAGGCCATTGAAGCCCTGCGCGCCACCCGTGACAAGCTGGCCAAGAACCAGCAGGCCACCAGAGAGACCGAGAACCGCCTCCAGACCCTGCTCGGCGAGCAGCAGGAGCATCACCAGAGCCTGCTGGCCAGCCAGCAGAGCCGTGCCAAGGTGCGCAACCAGTTGCAGCAATCGGTGCAGGCCGACGAGCAGAAGCTCGACAAGCTGGTCAAGGCGGAGAAAGCGCTCAAGGCGCGGCTGGAAGAGCTGCGTCGCCAGCAGGAAGAAAAGGAACGCCGCGAACGGGCCGAGCGGGAGCGCCTTGCCAAGATCAAGGCCGAGCAGGAGCGCCAGCGCCGTCTGGAGGCCCAGCGCCTGGCAGCCGAACAGAAACGCATCGAGGAGCAGCAGCGGATCGCGGCCCAGCAGCGCCAGGTCGGCGAACAGCAGCGGCTGGCGGCCCAGCAGCAACGCGTCGCTGAACAGCAGGCCAAGGTGGCGCAGCAGCAAGCGGCCGCCCGCAACAGCGCCAAGGCAAGCAGCAACGGCTACGGCGGTCTGAGCACGGGTGGCAACCTGCGCTGGCCGGTGCAGGGCCCCATCCTCATCTCCTACGGCTCGCCACGTACCGCCGAGCTGAAGTGGAAGGGCACCCTGATCGGCGCCAGCGAAGGGACCCAGGTCAAGGCGGTGGCACCGGGCCAGGTGGTCTACGCCGACTGGCTCGACGGCTTCGGCATGCTGCTGGTCATCGACCATGGCAAGGGCTACATGAGCCTCTACGGCCACAACCAGTCGCTGCTGCGACAGGTGGGACAAAAGGTGGAGCAGGGTGAGCCCGTGGCCCTGGTCGGCGACAGCGGCGGACAGGAGCGCTCCGGCCTCTACTTCGAGATCCGCTATCAGGGCGAGGCCATCAACCCGACCAAGTGGCTGGCCAGACGCTAAGCCCGCCTTGTCGGTGCCCGAGTGGAGTCCGCTACCTCATCCCCAGCCCTTCTCCCGCGAGGGGAGCAGGGAGCAAAAGACAGCAACACCGCGTCGTTTAGCACTTCACCTGACAAAAAGTCTGCATCGCGCAGGCTTTTTGCTTGGCAGGGGAGGCACCACACCGCCCGCCCCGATGATGAAAACTTACCTCTTTTCCACCCCGCTCAGGGGAAGACCACCAGCCCGATCTGCTCCAGCAGCCCCTGCTGCTGATCTTCATTGATCTGCACCCCGGCGAGGTTGACCCGGCGCAGATCCAGGCCGGGCAGATCGCACTGGCGCAGATCGCACCCTTGCAGGTTGAAGCTGGTCCAGTCGATTTGCCCGAACTCGGAGCCGCTGAGATCCGAGCCTGCCAGGGAGGCGCCCAGCAGGTTGGCCCCCTGCCAGCGGTTTCCGGCAAGCTCGCACCGCTCCAGCAGGCAGCTTTCGAAGTTGGCGTAGCTGAAGTTGTTGCCGGTGAGGTGGGCCTCGCAGAAATAGCTTTTGGCAGTGATCCGGTTGGCGAAGCTGGCATGGGCGAAGTTAATCCCCATGGCCTGGCAGTCGCGCATCTCCAGCCCAAGACACTGGCTGCGGCCGAAGTCCGCCAGGGTGAGATCGCAGCGCAGGAAGCTCGCCTCCCTCAGATCGCAGCCCTGAAACAGGCATCCCAGCTCCCGTTCCCTGTCATAGAAGCTGCAGTCGACGAAGCGGCTCTCCCCGAGATCGAGCCAGGAGAAGTGACAGCCGATGAAGCGGCACCCCTGGAACTGCTCCCCCTCCACCTCCTGCTGCTCGAAGTGGACCCCCTCGAAACACCTGCCCTTGATCATCCCCTGCCCCCTGTTGATGGCGTCATATGCTGACATTGCCGTGCAAAAACGGTAATGTTACGTGTAACATTTTTTGCCGGATCCCCAGATGAACGACACCCGCAAGCGCCGCCCTACCCTGCAGGACATTGCCGACCTGACCGGTGTCACCAAGATGACCGTCAGCCGCTACCTGCGCGACCCGTCCGCCGTGGCCGAAGGGACCCGCGAGCGCATCGCCGCCGCGGTGGAGGAGCTCGGCTACATCCCGAACCGGGCGCCGGACATGCTGTCGAACGCCACCAGCAAGGCGATCGGCATCCTGATCCCCTCCCTCTCCAACCAGGTCTTCTCGGCGGTGATCCACGGCATCGAGGCGGTGACCCGGCCCGCCGGCTACCAGACCCTGCTCGCCCACTACGGCTACAGCCCGGAGCGGGAGGAGGAGCAGATCGCCTCGCTCCTCTCCTACAACGTGGACGGGCTCATCCTCTCGGACACCCAGCACACCGAGCGCACCCGCAAGATGATCGCCACCGCCGGCATCCCGGTGGTGGAGACCATGGATCTGCCCCTCTCCCCCATCGACATGGTGGTGGGCATGGATCACCGGGCCGCCGCCCGGGCCATGGTAACAGAGATGCTGCGCCGGGGACGGCGCAAGGTGATCTACCTCGGTGCCCGGCTCGACGTGCGCACCCAGTTGCGAATGGAAGGCTACTACCAGGCGATGGCCGATTTCGGTCTGACCGGCCAGCACCTGCTGACGGAGCAATCCTCCAGCTTCACCCTGGGGGGAGAGCTGCTGGCCCAGGCCATGGCGCGCTTCCCCGACCTCGACGGCCTGTTCTGCACCAATGACGACCTGGCGGTGGGGGCCCTGCTGCAATGCCAGGCCAGGTGGATCCCGGTGCCCCAGCAGGTGGCCATCGCTGGCAGCAACGCCCTCGACATCGGCCACGCCATGACCCCCAAGCTCGCCAGTATCGTCACCCCCCGCGAGACCATAGGTCGCGAAGCCGCCATCATGCTGCTGGCCCGCCTCGGCGGCCAGCCGCTGGCGACCAGGTGCAAGGACATCGGCTTCTCCCTCTATGAGGGGGAAAGCCTCGGCTGATCCCCGGCCATCATGGCGCGTTCGACCGCCATGATGGCGCCTTCTCCCCTCTCCCCTCGCCGTCCCCTGGCCTATGCTGGCTCCTCCATCCCCCCTGTCAGGAGCAGACCATGCACCACACCGAACGATTGAAAGCCTGCCTGCAGCGCGTCATCTGCGATCCCGCCTTCCCCCTGGCGGAGCTCGACGACTGGTTCACCCCCGACTACTGCCAGGAGGTGAACGGCGAGCGGCTCGACTACCCGGCGTTTCACCAGCACATCGCCACACTGCGCCGCCATCTGGCCGGGGCGAGCATCGAGTTTGTCGCCACCCTGGCGCAGGGGGAGCGGGTGCACTCGACCCATGTGGTGCGGGCCACCCGCCAGGACGGCGGCACCCTGGTCTGCAAGGTGAGCGGCCTCTTCACCTTTCGCGGCGATCGGATCTGCCACACCGACGAGGTGACCTGTCTGCTGGCAGGCAGCAAGGAGGATGCGGATATCGGCTCACGGCGCTGACTGCCGGCAACCCGCAGACACCGCCATGGCGAGCAGGAAGGCAGACGACGGGCCCTCAGGCCGCCGGTTCGCGCCGGGCAAGGCGCTGGAGGGCGCGGGACAAGGCGCCGGGATCTTCGTAGCCGAGCCGATCGGCGATCTGGGCCAGCGTGAGCCCCCGGTGCTGCAACTGGCGCGCCCGTCCCAGCACCACCTGCTCCCGCCACTGGCGAAAGCTGCACCCCAGCTGCTGGAGGAAGAGCCGGTTGAGGGTACGCACCGAGGCGCCGCAATCTGCCGCCAGCGCCGCCAGCGTCAGATGGATGGCGGGCGCATGGCACACCCTGTCCAGCACCCGCAACAGGCGCGGGTCCGGCTCACCGGCGAGGTGAATGCGCGCTGCGAGCGGGTCGGCGCGCTCCAGCTCCTGGCCAAGCACCGTCAGATAGGCCCCCTTCACCTCCTCCTCGACCAGCTCAGGCAGGCGGGCGAAGAGGCCCGCCAACAGCGGGCTGGCCTGCAAGGGGCCGAAGGCGGTGCGGGCCGACGTCGGCACATAAAGGAGGGAGAGCCGGGAGCGGCGCAGCACGCGAAACTCGTGCTCCCACCCCGCCGGAATAAAGCAGATCTGGCCCGCCACCAGCAGTTCTCCCTCCCCTCGCCCCGTGATGATGCCGCCCCCGTCGTGCAGATAGCAGTATTGGGCATGGGGGTGGCAGTGCAGCGCGGTGAAGTGCCCTTGCGGGTAGGATGGATGCAGACAGGACATGAAGGCTCCAGGGGAGAGGGGCAGCCCCCGACCTTAAGCCAGGGCGAGGCCGGAAGCAAACGGCCCACCCCCTCCCGAGGCGGAAAAACAGCAGGCCACCCGGGGGTGGCCTGTTTAATTTTTCTAAACGATATTTGCTTAGCGTTTAACCAATTCAACCGCTTCCCGGGAGAGGCGGGTCACCTCCTCCCAGTTGCCGCTCTTGACGGCGTCTGCCGGCAGCATCCAGGAGCCGCCGACGGTGGCCACACATTTCAGCGCCAGGTAGTCGGCCACGTTTTTCGGGCCGATGCCGCCGGTGGGGCAGAATTTCACCTGGGGCAGGGGCGCCGCGATGGCGAAGAGTGCCTTGGTGCCGCCGTTCGCCTCGGCCGGGAAGAATTTGAGGTGGTCGTAGCCCGCTTCCAGCGCCTGCATCACCTCGGACGGGGTGGCCACCCCCGGGATCAGCGGCGCCGTGCTCTTGGCCGCGTGGGCCAGCAGGGCCGGGGTCATGCCCGGGGAGATGACGAAGCGGGCACCGGCAGCGACGGCGGCATCAAACTGCGCGCAGTTGAGCACGGTACCGGCACCGACCATGGCATCCGGCATCGCCTTGGCGATGAGGGCGATGGCGTCCAGCGCCACCGGGGTGCGCAGGGTGATCTCGAACACCGAGATGCCGCCATCCAGCAGCGCCTTGGCCATCGGCAGGGCCTGCTCCAGGTCGTTGATGACCATCACGGGTACCAGGGGGGAGGCGGCAAACACCTCGGCAGGGGTCACTTTCCAGTTCTGCATAGCTCTTCCTCAGTCAAAGATGGTGGCGCCGCACTCGGCGCTCGATACCGCGCGACGCATCACGCTGAACAGTTCACGGCCCCACCCCTCTTGTTCCAGGGTGAGGTCGATCTCGGCCTGGGTACGGCCGCTCAAATCGGTCAGGCAGTCGAGGCGGCCAGACTCGGCATCCACCCGCAGCAGGTCGCCATCGGCGAGCAGGCCGATGGCCCCGCCGTGCAGCGCTTCCGGGGTGACGTGGATGGCGGCCGGGATCTTGCCGGAGGCACCGGAGAGGCGGCCGTCGGTGACCAGGGCCACCTTGTGACCCGCCTTCTGCAGGTTGCCAAGCACCGGCATCAGCTTGTGCAGCTCCGGCATGCCGTTGGCGGCCGGGCCGTTGTGGCGCACCACGATGACGGCGTCCTGGTTCAACTCACCGGCCTTGTAGGCCGCCTCCACCGCATGCTGGGAGGAGAAGACCCGGGCCGGGGCCTCGATGACCCGATACTCGGGCGCGACGGCGGAAACCTTGACCACGGCGCGGCCCAGGTTGCCCGCCAGCAGCTTGGTGCCGCCGGTGGCCTGGAACTCGCTGCCAGAGGGGGAGAGCACGCTCGGATCCCCGCTCTCGCCCACCGGTTGCCACACCAGCTTGCCATCCACCAGTGCCGGACGGCTGAGGTAGTCCTGCATCTCGCCGAAGACCGGGGTGGCATCCATGTGGATCAGCCCTTCTTCGGCCAGACGACGCATCAGGCCGGGCACGCCCCCCGCCTGCTCGAAGGCGTTGACGTCCGCCGGGCCGTTCGGGTACATGCGCACCAGGAGCGGCACCACGTCGGAGAGATCGCTCAGGTCGTCCCAGGTCAGCTCCAGCCCGGCGGCACGGGCCAGCGCCACCATGTGGATGCTGTGGTTGGTGCTGCCGCCGGAGGCGAGCAGGGCCACCAGGCCGTTGACCAGGGCGCGCTCGTCGATCACCGCACTCAGGGGGCGATAGGCCGGGGAGCCCGGGATCATGGCGCTGATGCGGCGGGCCGCTTCCTCGGTGAGGGCGTGGCGCAGCTCGCTGTGCGGATGCACGAAGGCGGAGCCCGGCAGCATCAGGCCCATGGCCTCGAACACCAGCTGGTTGGTGTTGGCGGTGCCGTAGAAGGTGCAGGTGCCCGCCGCGTGGTAGGCGCCGCACTCCATCTTGAGCAGGGCGTCGCGGCCCACTTCACCGGCAGCGTACTGCTGGCGCACCTTCACCTTCTCGTCGTTGCTGATGCCGCTCGCCATCGGGCCGGCAGGCACGAAGGCGGTGGGCAGGTGGGCGTGGGAAAGCGCCCCCATGATCTGGCCCGGGGCAATCTTGTCGCAGATGCCGAGCAGCAGGGTGGCGTCGAAGGTGTTATGGGAGAGGGAGACCGCGGTGGCCTGGGCGATGAGGTCCCGGGAGAAGAGGGACATGTCCATCCCCGGCTGACCCTGGGTCACGCCGTCGCACATGGCGGGCACGCCGCCGGCGACCTGGGCGCTGTGGCCGAGCTCGGCCAAGGCGCCTTTGATGATGTCCGGATAGCCCTGATAGGGCTGATGGGCACTCAGCATGTCGTTGTAGGCGGTGACGATGGCCACGTTGGCGCGGGTCATGTCGAGGATCCGCCCCTTCTCGTCACAGCTCGAGGCGGCCACGGCGTGGGCCAGGTTGCCGCAGGAGAGGGAGGCGCGGGTCTTGCCCTGATCGGCCTGGCGCTGGATGCGGGCCAGGAAGCGGGCACGGCGGGCGGTGCTGCGCTCGCGGATTCGGTTGGTCACCTGGGTGATCACGGGATGGGTCATAGCTTTCTCTCCAACTCTATATACGGGCGCGGTCGGCCGCAGCCGGGCGCGCGACATGGCTCATTGCGCCTGCGTCAGCGCGGTGACGGCACGGTCGACCACCTGTTCGAAGGTCCCGTCGATATCGATGCGAAACACGCCGGGCTCGCCATCCGGTCGCTCCAGGGTATCAAACTGGCTTTGTACCATGGCTTCGCGCATGAAGTGGCCCTGCCGTGCCCGCATCCGTTCGAGAATGAGGGACTGGCTGCCATCCAGAAACAGGAAACTCACCGAGTCGTTGCCCTCGCGGATCTGGTCGCGGTACTGCTTCTTGAGGGCCGAGCAGACGATGACGCCGAGCTCGTTCTTGCGCTCCAGGCTGTAGGCCGCATCGCGGATCCGCTCCAGCCAGGGGGCCCTGTCTTCGTCGTTGAGCGGGTTGCCCGCCGCCATCTTCTGGATGTTCGCGCGAGGATGCAGATCATCGCCGTCGATGAACTTGGCCCCCAGGGCATTGGCCACCTTGAGGCCGATGCTGGACTTGCCGCTGCCACACACACCCATCACGATAATGCACTTGCCCGCCATTATTTGACCTCTCTCTCACTTTTCAAAAAACGTTCGCCTGATGGGTTCTAAGCTACCACGTTACCGGTAACATGTTACCGGTAACGTTTCGCAATGTGAAGTGCAGCACAGAAATGTGCAGAACAACAACTAGAACCATTTGAGGACAATTTTATGGACGGAGCAATGAACACACCCGATGTCGCCTATCTGCTCTCGGTAGCGGGCGGAGCCATTGTCATGTTGCTGGTGCTGATCATGCGATTCAAGGTACATGCCTTCGTGGCATTGACCCTGGTCAGCATGCTGACGGCCCTGGCCACCGGGGTCACCTATGACCAGGTGATCCCCACCATGCTGACCGGTTTCGGCGGCACCCTGGCCTCGGTCGCGCTGCTGGTCGGCCTCGGTGCCATGATAGGCCGGATCCTGGAGATGACGGGGGGCGCCAAGGTACTGGCCGATACCCTGATCAACCGCTTCGGCTCCCACCGCGCCCCCTTCGCACTGGGTGTGGCCTCCCTGCTGTTCGGCTTCCCGATCTTCTTCGACGCCGGCCTCATCGTCATGCTGCCCATCATCTTCAGCGTGGCGAAGCAGTTCGGCGGCTCCGTCCTCAAGTATGCCCTGCCCTCCGCCGGCGCCTTTGCGGTGATGCACGCCTTCCTGCCGCCCCACCCGGGCCCGGTGGCCGCCAGCGAGCTGCTGGGTGCCAACATCGGTCTGCTCACCATCGTGGGCCTGCTGGTCGCGCTGCCCACCTGGTATCTGGGTGCCTACCTGTTCGGGCTCTGGTCCGGCAAGAAGTTTGAGCTGCCCCTGCCCCCGAGCTTCACTGCCAGCGCCGAGCAGCTCTCCGACAAGGCGCCGAGCTTCGGCCAGGTGATCTCCATCCTGCTGCTGCCGCTGGTGCTCATCTTCATGGATACCGGCCTCAATACCCTGGGCGTCATGGGCGTCATCGACAAGGGTGCGGACTGGGTCAACGTGCTGCGCATGGTCGGCAAGACCCCGGTCGCCCTGCTCATCACTGTGCTGTACGCCCTCTGGATGTTCCGCCAGAGCCAGGGCAAGGTGCAGCTCGAGAAGTTCTGCAACGACGCCCTGGCCCCGGTCTGCGCCGTCATCCTGGTCACCGGTGCTGGCGGCATGTTCGGCGGCGTATTGCGGGCGAGCGGCATCGGCACCGCGCTGGCCGACGTGCTCTCCGATACCGGCATGCCGGTGATCCTCGCGGCCTTCCTGGTATCCGCCGCGCTGCGGGTTGCCCAGGGTTCCGCCACCGTGGCCCTGACCACCACCGCCGCCCTGATGGCGCCGACCGTGGCCGCCACCACCGGCCTGAGCGAGCTGGACCTGACCTTCATCGTCATCGCCATCGCCGGGGGCGCCACCGTGCTCTCCCACTTCAATGACTCCGGCTTCTGGCTGGTCAGCCGCTTCCTCAACATGGACGAGAAGACCACCCTCAAGACCTGGACCGTGATGGAGACCCTGCTCGGCACCATCGCCTTCCTCATCGTGGCCACGGCCAGCGCCATCCTCTGACGGAAACACATCGGGGCCGCATCCGTCGGCCCCGATGTGATATTGCACCGACTTTTTACGGATTCTTGCTTGGGCCCATCGCCACAGATTGCTAGAATTGCCTATTCTTCGCCCCGAGTGGAACGCTTCATCCCGTGATTTCAGGCTTCTCTATGCATTCATCGGCACATTATCGACAGTTGCTGACCCGCTTACCCCAGATCGCCGTCGCCGCAGACCAGTTTGAAGTGCTCAACAGCGCCAAGGACTTCAAGAGCCGGATCCTGTCGCTCATCGCCCATGCGACCCAGCGCATCTATCTGATCGCGCTCTATCTGCAGGATGACGAGGCGGGACGGGAGATCCTCTCCGCCCTCTATGCCGCCAAGCAGCGCAATCCCTCTCTCGACATCAAGGTGTTCGTCGACTTCCACCGCGCCCAGCGCGGCCTGATCGGCAAGGGCAAGCAGGGGGGCAACCACCTGATGTACCAGGCCATGGCCGCCAGCCACCAACACCAGATCGAGATCTACGGCGTGCCGGTCAAGGGCCGCGAGCTGCTCGGGGTGCTGCACCTCAAGGGCTTCATCTTCGACGACACCCTGCTTTACTCCGGCGCCAGCCTCAACGACATCTACCTGCACCAGCAGGAGCGCTACCGCTTCGATCGCTATCACCAGATCCACAGCCCGGCACTGACCCGCAGCATGGTCAACTACGTGGATGACGTCTTCCTCGGCAGCGAGGCCGTCCAGCGACTGGATCGCACCGGCATCCCCGGCGCCAAGCAGCTCAAGGGACCGATCCGCCGCTTCAAGCAGCGCCTGCGCCTCTGCCAGTACCGCTTCGAGAGCATCCAGCCCAACGATCGGGTGATCGCCGTGACCCCCATGGTGGGCCTGGGCAAGCGGGGCAACCAGCTCAACCGGATGATCCGCAACCTGGTGCGGGCCACCGAGCGGGAGATCTTCATCTGCACCCCCTACTTCAACCCCCCCAAGGAGTTGAACAAGGACGTGGAGGCGCTGCTCAAACGCGGCTGCAAGGTGACCATCGTCGTGGGCGACAAGACCGCCAACGACTTCTTCATCCCCCCGGAGGAGAAGTTCTCCACCATCGGCGGTCTGCCCTATCTCTACGAGACCAACCTGCGCAAGTTTGCCGAGCGCAACCAGCACCACATCGACAACGGCCGGCTCAACCTCATGCTCTGGTGCTGCGAGAAGAACTCCTATCACCTCAAGGGGATCTTCGTGGATGAGGAGTGGGCCCTGCTCACCGGCAACAACCTCAATCCCCGAGCCTGGGCGCTGGATCTGGAGAACGGCCTGCTGGTACACGACCAGCACCATCACCTGCGCGAGCAGTTCAGTGCGGAGCGGGAGAACATCCTGGCCCACACCCGCCGCATCAGTCACTTCGACCAGATAGAGCAGATCAAGGATTACCCGGATCAGGTGCGCAAGCTGCTGGCCCGGATCCACAGGGTCAAGGCTCACCTCCTGCTCAAGCGCATCCTCTGACCGCCAGGGCGCCCCGTCAGTGAAAAGGCCTGCCGTTTCCGGCAGGCCTTTTTCATGGATGACCCTCCCCCCGCTCCCTTGCCCACCAGCCCGGAACGGCACAACGCGGCTTGCATCGAGGCCGCAACAACCCCTATCATCTGGACATATTTACAGTGTTTTCGGGCATCTAATTGATGAAATTGGATAAAATCTCCCTCGACAGCCTCAAGGGTGTCGGCAGCAAGATGCTGGAGAAACTCGAGCGGCTGGGGCTGGCCACGGTACAGGATCTGCTGTTCCACCTCCCCCTGCGCTACGAGGACCGCACCCAGGTGTGGCCCATCGGCGATCTGCCGCCCGGCCTGCACGGTGCCGTCGAGGGCGAGATCCAGGACACCCAGCTGGTGATGGGGCGCCGCCGCATGCTGGTGTGCCGTATCAGCGACGGCACCGGCAGCCTGACCCTGCGCTTCTTCAATTTCACCGCTGCCCAGAAAAACAGCCTGGCCCAGGGCCGCCTTATCCGCTGCTTTGGCGAGACACGTCCCGGCAAGTACGGCCTGGAGATGGCCCACCCCGAGTACAAGCTGCTCGGCGAGGAGCAGGCCGGCCAGACCGAAGAGGCCCTCACCCCCGTCTACCCCACCACAGAGGGGCTGCGCCAGCTCACCCTGCGCAGCCTCACGGATCAGGCCCTGGCCCAGCTCGACCTCTACGGGGTCGAGGAGCTGCTGCCTGCCGGCCTCTATCCCCAACAGATTGATCTTGCCGCCGCCCTGAAGCTGCTGCACCGCCCGCCTCCCTCGGTGGCGCTGGCCCTGCTCGAGAGCGGCCAGCACCCGGCACAGCAGCGGCTCGTACTGGAAGAGCTGCTGGCCCACAACCTCTCGGTCTTGAAGGTGCGGGCCCAGGCACAGACCCAGCTGGCCCGAGCCCTCAAGCCCGCTCCCGAGCTGGTCCGGCAGCTGCTCGGCGCCCTGCCGTTCACCCCCACCGGTGCCCAGAGCCGGGTGGTGGCGGAGATAGCCAGGGATCTGCAACAGAGCCACCCCATGATGCGGCTGGTCCAGGGGGACGTGGGCTCAGGTAAAACGCTGGTCGCGGCGCTGGCCGCCCTGCAGGCCATCGGCAACGGCTGCCAGGTGGGGCTGATGGCCCCGACCGAGCTGCTGGCCGAACAGCACGCCATCAACTTCGCCAGGTGGCTGGAGCCGCTCGGCATCAAGGTGGGCTGGCTGGCGGGCAAGCAGAAGGGCAAGGCGCGGGAAGAGGCGCTAGCCGCGATCAAAGACGGCAGCGTCAAGATGGTGGTGGGCACCCACGCCATCTTCCAGGAGCAGGTGGTATTCCAGCGCCTCGCCCTGGTCATCATCGATGAACAGCACAGGTTCGGCGTGCATCAGCGCCTCGCCCTGCGAGAAAAAGGAGAGCGGGAAGGGGTGCATCCCCACCAGCTCATCATGACCGCCACCCCCATCCCCCGCACCCTGGCGATGACCGCCTATGCGGACCTCGACACCTCCATCATCGACGAGCTGCCGCCGGGCCGCACTCCCATCACCACAGTCGCCCTGCCGGACAGTCGCCGCCAGGATGTGATCGAGCGGGTGAGGCTCGCCTGCGAGGAGGGCAAGCAGGCCTACTGGGTCTGCACCCTGATCGAGGAGTCGGAGGTGCTGGAGTGCCAGGCCGCCGAAGACACCGCCGCCGAGCTGCAAACCCTGCTGCCCGGCCTGCACATCGGCCTGGTACACGGCCGGATGCGCCCCGTCGAGAAACAGCGGGTGATGGAGGAGTTCAAGGCGGGCATACTGCAACTGCTGGTCGCCACCACCGTCATCGAGGTGGGGGTGGATGTGCCCAATGCCAGCCTGATGATCATCGAAAACCCCGAGCGACTGGGGCTGGCCCAGTTGCACCAGCTCCGCGGCCGGGTCGGGCGGGGGTCGGTGGCCTCTCACTGCGTGCTGCTCTATCATGCCCCCTTGTCCAAGACCGCCCAGAGCCGCCTCGGGGTACTGCGGGAGACCAACGACGGCTTTCTCATCGCCCAGCGGGATCTGGAGCTGCGTGGCCCAGGCGAGCTGCTCGGTACCCGCCAGACCGGCCTGGCCGATCTCAAGATCGCCGATCTGGTGCGTGACCAGCCGCTCATCCCTCAGGTGCAGAAGATGGCGCGCTTCCTGATGGACAAACACCCGGCGCATGTCGAGCCTCTGATCCGCCGCTGGCTGGGCCTGCGAGACCACTACTCCAATGCTTGACCAAGGCAGATGCAGAAGAGGGTCACCTTGCCTGATGGATAAACACCCGAGCCATGTCGAGCCCCTGATCCGCCGCTGGCTGGGCCTGCGGGACCACTACTCCAATGCTTGACCAAGGCAGATGCAGAAGAGGGTCACCTTGCCTGATGGATAAACACCCGAGCCGTGTCGAACCCTTGATACGATGCTGGCTCGGTCTACAGGATCACTACTCGAATGCCTGACCAAGCAACAGAAACAGGAGGAAAGCACTGATGAATTCCTGGCTGCGCGGCCTGCTCTACACCCTTGCCTTCCTGCTGCTCTTTGTCTGGGTCGGTCTCGGCCTGTTCGATGCCGAGCGTGCCAAAGGCCCCATCGCCAACTGGCTCAGCCAGCAGACCGGGGTGCCCGTCACCATAGGCCGGCTGGTGTTCAATCCGCTGCACCCCTACACCCTGCTGGCGGAACAGGTGCGCTATGGGGATGCGGTACAGCTGGAAAAACTCTATCTGGAGATCGAGCACATCGACTGGTTGAACCGGGATGTGCGCATCGCCCACCTGGACCTCATCCGTCCCGTCATCAAGCTGCCGCTCCCCAACCAGTTGCCAAGCCTGCCGGTTCACTCCCTCACCATCAGCGACAGCACCATCGACAACCTGAGCCTGCAGAGCGAGGCCCTGACCCTGCGCGGCCTCAGTGCGTCCCTGAGTGACTGGGAACTGATCGACCCGAGACGCCAGCCCCAGGCCAACCTCACCCTGGGCATCAACCAGCTGGAGACCCCCATGTTCACCCTGGCCCGTCTCAGCCTCAAGGGGCGGCTGGAGGGGCAGGTGCTCAGCACCGACAGACTGACCACCAACCTGTTCGACGGCCTGCTCGAGACCGGCATGGTGCTGAACTGGCCAGAGCGCAGCCTGCAACTGCACGATCTCAAGGCCCGCGCCATGCGACTCGAGCTTGGTGACATCCCCCCTGGCGAGTTCCCCCTGCGCCGCATCACCCTAGACAGGGGTCAGCTTGCCCAGGTGAGCATCAATGCCATCGATCAGGAGCTCTCCCTCAACAACTTCAACGGCCAGCTCACCGCCTTCGACTGGCAGACGGGCAGCCAGCCCAGCGGCTATCTGGCGGGCACCCTGGGCGACATGGGCCGCGGCCTGTTCCAGCTTGAGGCCGTCGAGGGCAAGCTCGCCTTCTCCCCCCGGCAGCTGGATGCCGAGCTGCGGGGCAAGGCATACGAAGGGGAGTTCAGCGTCGAGCTGGCCCTCGACACCCAGCAGCAGAAGCTCACCCTGAAGGATCTGGCCCTGAGCGGCATGGACATCAGTTTGCCCCAGGGGTGGTGGCAGGATTGGCAGGGCCGGCGCCCGCAACAGATCGACATCCGCAAACTGGCCTTCGACAAGCTCAAGGTGCTCTCTTTCGACGACACCCTGCCCCTCTCCCTGACCGGCTGGCAACTCTACCTGAACGATCTCGCCCTGCGGGGCAACCAGCCAGGCCCCCTGCTGGGGCGTGCCCGCATCGAGAGCAAGTGGTTCGAGCTGGTGTGGGACGGTCTCAGTGCTCGCAACGGCACCCTGGATGGCGAGCTGACCCCCAGCTTGTGGCAGCTCAACACCCTCACCACCTCCCTGCCCGACGAGGGCACCCTCAACCTGAGCGGCCAGTGGGGTAGGACGCCTGGGCAGGAGAGCCGCCTGCAGTTGCAGGGCAAGCAGCTGGATCTGGAGCAGTGGGGCAAGTTGCTGCACTCCCCCGTCTCCTTCGCGGGCAAAGTGGATCTGGCGGCAGATCTGCAAGCCGACCTCAACGGGCAGCCCGGCGAGCAGACGGCCAACTGGCGCCGGACCCTTCAGGGCAGCCTGAGCCTCGAGAGCAAGGATCCCTTCTGGGACAAGGTCGGCATCGACCCCTTGCTGGATGACTGGTTCAGGGAGCAGACCCCCCCCGATCTGACACCGCAGACGCTGTGGCAGGCGATGCAACGCGGAGACACCCCCTTCTATCAGATCAGGCTGGATGCCAGGGCGGAGCAGGGCAAGGTACGGATCGAGCAAGGCGGTGCTTCCACCATCACCCACCTGCTGGCACTGCAAGGGGGTGTCGACCTGGCCGCAGACCAGTGGCAGCTCGACCTCGGGGTCCTGAACAAGGGACGCTGCGCCGAGCTGCTCGCCCGCTGGCGCGGCCCCCTCAATGCGCCCGACCTGGGCTGGAGTTTCCCCACGGGACAGGACGCCTGTGGCTGGGAGGCGGGTGTGCGCTACCCCGCCCAGGGACGAAGCGGCCCGCTCTGGCGCCTACGGCCACCGGCCGCCCAATAACGAACAAGGCCTCGCGAAGAGGCCTTGTTGCTGTGAACACCAGGGATCAGCGTGCGCCGCGCTTGATGGGCAGTACCACATACTGACCGACAAACTCCACCGCCAGCTTGCGGCCGCTGAACAGCTGCACCCGCAGGCTGAACTTGGCGGACTCTCCGCCCCTCAGCGGCTCGAGCACGGCGGGCATGCCCTCCCGGGCCACCCGCGCCTCCGGCTCTTCGCTCACCGGCCGGTAATACTTGATGTTGCCCTCGGCCAGCACGGTATCGCCTCCCAGCCCTGCCTCCTTGAGCTGCAACCAGATAAGACCCCAGCCCGCCAGCACGCACTGGCTGTAGATGCTGCCGGCGAACATGGTGTCGTGGACGTTGAGATTGGCCGCCAGGTTGGCCTTGAGGTGGAAGGTCTGGCCATCGTAGTGGGTGATGTGCACCCCCATCTTCTCGCTGATGGGAATACCCCGCGACCAGCGGGTGGTGAGATCCTGGCACCACTCCGGACGGTACTGGATGGTCTGCATGGGACTCAGGGACTTGATCATCTGGCGGTGAGGGATGCGGCCGAAGGAGACAGGGCCCTCCCCTACCTCGAGGAAGCCGCAGCGGCGATAGAACTCCACAGCCTCCTGGCGGGCGTTCATCACCAGCCGTTTCACCTTCTCGTCGCGGGCAAGCTGCTCGAGATCCTCCACCATGCGGGCGCCCAGCCCCTGGCCGCGAAATTCGGGTCGCAGCGCCATAAAGCGGATTTGGGCTTCATCGCCGCCCACAAAGAGGCGACCCACGGCGATGGGCGTTCCGTCGGGTGAGAGCATCAGCCGGTGAATGGCAACGGTATCGTACTCGTCACGCTCGGAGCCAAGGGGCAGATTGAAGGGTTTGCGCAGTAGTTCCCAGCGCAACTGATAGTAAGCATCCAGCTCCGCTGGTGTTTCTGGGGTGACTACCCGGTACATAAAGCGATCCTTGAGTGTGCGCCGACTGGCAGATGGAAGGACTGACGCAACCATTTCTCCCGGCGCAGCCTGTAGTAGGTATCCAGCTCGGCTGCCGTTTGGGGGGTGACCACCCGGTACATAACAACATCCTTGAGTTACACTGGTCGAAAGCCATCTTGCCGTGCAAATTCATGGACTTCAATCTGCAAGCGTACCAAGCCGATCACTTATTGCACCTCAGTGCCAAACCCGAACGCCGCGTTTCGGTGCTTGAAAATGCCCGTCATCGCTGGCTGGAAATGGACGGCGTGGTGCAATCCGCCATGAGCCTCCACCAGCCGGCCCGCCTCTGTCTGCCTCATCAACGGAGCATCGCGGAGCAGTTGCCAAAGCAGGCAAGCCGGATCCTGGAGCTGGGGTTGGGCGGAGGGGATCTCACCCGTCACCTGGCGGCACGCTGGCCCGATGCCCACCACGACTGCGTGGATCTGGATGCCGAGATCCTCACCCTGTTCCAGCAGTTCTTCCTCCCCTCGTCAGGGGGCTCACCTCGGCTGCATCACGCCGATGCGCTGCACTTCCTGCACCAGAGCCAGGAGATCTACGATCTGGTGCTGCTGGATTTGTTCAGCCAGGACGGCAACCCCCTGCTGCTGTTCCAGGCTCCGCTCTATCAGGCGCTGGCCAGCCGCCTGAGCGGCACCCTCATCATCAATCTGCTGCCCCGCACCCGGCTCGAACAGGCACAGGCTCTGCGACTGGCAGAGGAGTGGATAGGCCCGACCCGCGTCCACGACGTGCCCGGCTACCGCAACGTCATCCTGCACGCGACCCGTCAGCATGGCCAGGGCGGGCGAGCACCAGCAGGGTGAAGAACCTGCGAAGTGTGCAGGCATCGCGTCCTGCCCCTCCGGTGAGGCCTGCCCTGCCTGCCATCCTTATACCTGCAGCCAGAAGGTGACGGGGCCGTCGTTGAGCAGCCTGACCTTCATGTCGGCGGCGAAGCGGCCGGTTTCGGTCGGCACGCCGCTCTCCCTGGCGCGGGCCACGAAGTACTCATAGAGTCGCTCGGCATCTGCGGGATGGGCGCCACCGGAGAAGCTGGGTCTCATCCCCTTGCCGGTATCCGCCGCCAGGGTGAACTGGGAGACCACCAGCAGGCTGCCACCCACCTGACTCACGTTGAGGTTCATCTTGCCGTTCTCGTCAGAGAAGATGCGATAGCCGCTCACCTTGTGCAGCAGCTTGTCGGCCTTGGCCTCGTCATCCCCCTGCTCCACCCCGAGCAGCACCAGCAACCCCTGGCCGATGGCCCCGGTCACCTCTCCCTCTACCGTTACGCTGGCCTCGCTGACCCGCTGAATCAGTGCAATCACATCCCTCTCCTCTCAAAACAGCACGACCGCCCATCCTGCGGGATGAGCGGTCGTCGATGCTACCAATAAATGCCCTGCCCGGGCCAACGCCTTTGTGTCGGGATCCGGTGTGATGGCCGGCCGGCGTCAGGCCAGTTCCTCTGCACCGGGCTTCTCGTACTCCCCGAGGCACGCGGTGGTCTCGGCCCCCAGCAACACCACCAGCCAGCTCAGATACACCCAGACGAACAGGATGGGAATGGTCGCCAGGGCGCCATAGATGGCCTGGTAGGAGGGGAAGTTGGTGATGTAGATGGCAAAGCCACGCTTGGCCAGCTCGAACAGGGTGGCCGCCACCAGGGCACCGATGAAGGCGTGGGTCAGCCGCACGCGGCAGTTGGGCACCACGGTATAGATCAGCAGGAAGGTGAGCACGGAGAAGAGGAACGGCAGGCTGCGCAGCAGCAGATAGCCGATACCGAACAGGCTGTCAGCCGCGAACAACCTGAGCGAGAGAATGTAGGAGGAGATGGCGATGCTGGCACCGATGAGCACGGGGCCCAGGGTCAGGATCATCCAATACATGGCGAATGCCTGGGCCAAGGGCCGGCTTCGGGTGGACCGCCAGATGTAGTTGAGATTCTTGTCGATGGCCGAGATGAGCATCAGGGCCACCACGATCAGGGCACCGATACCGACGGCCGTGGTGTTGGTGGCGTTGGCCACGAAGCCGTCGATGTACTCCTTGAGCATCTCCCCTGCGGTGGGGACGAAGTTGTGATAGACAAACTGCTCCATCGCCTGCTTCAGGCTCTGGAACACCGGAAAGGCCGACATCATGCCGAACACCACGGCGATCATGGGCACCAGGGAGAGCAGGGTGACATAGGCCAGGTAACCGGCGGTCACCGTCAATCTGTCCTGCTGGAAGCGGCCCCAGACAAACTGGGCGAAGTGGGCACCATCGTGGCGCAAGAAGGAGAGTGCATGGGCCAGACGGCCGCGGATCTGCTGCTGCATCTTGTTTCTCGTAAGCGTGATCATGCAGACATTGTGTCAGATAGGGTGGTCATTTGGCCACCCGCAGACCGGCCGGATGCGCCTCCATCCAGCTCAGGCCCCATGAGCCCATAAAAAAAGAGGCCTTAAGGCCTCTCTTTGGTCTGTCGATGAACAGCTATCGATCAAGCACGACCGGCGCGCTTGCGATC
Organism: Aeromonas sp. LsrichE-8G; assembly: GCF_022869435.1. NCBI lineage: Bacteria > Pseudomonadati > Pseudomonadota > Gammaproteobacteria > Aeromonadales > Aeromonadaceae > Aeromonas > Aeromonas sp. LsrichE-8G. Next base: position 25,829 of record NZ_JALIHH010000044.1, on the reverse strand, counting down.
CAGTTCGGTCAGCAGCTTTTTACGGATACGGATGGCCTTGGGGGTGATCTCCACCAGCTCATCGTTGTCGATGAACTCGAGAGCCTGCTCCAGGGTCATGCGGATCGGCGGAGTCAGCACCTGGGCTTCGTCGGTACCGGAGGCACGCATGTTGGTCAGCTGCTTGCCTTTCAGGCAGTTGACGGTCAGGTCGTTGGAGCGGGAGTGGATCCCGATCACCTGGCCTTCGTACACTTCAGTCGCGTGACCGATGAACAGACGACCACGATCTTGCAGACCGAACAGGGCGAAGGTCAGGGCCTTGCCGGTGGCGTTGGAGATCAGCACGCCGTTCTGACGCTCACCGATGCTGCCACCCTTGTGCGGACCGTAGTGGTCGAAGGTGTGGTACAGCAGACCGGTACCGGAAGTCATGGTCAGGAACTCGGTCTGGAAGCCGATCAGGCCACGGCTCGGGATGATGAAGTCCAGACGGACGCGACCCTTGCCATCCGGGGTCATGTTGGTCATCTCGCCTTTACGCAGGCCGAGCTGCTCCATCACGGAACCCTGATGCGCTTCTTCCACGTCCACAGTAACGGTTTCGAACGGTTCTTGCAGTTCGCCATCCACGGTACGCAGGATAACTTCCGGACGGGATACCGCCAGTTCGTAACCTTCGCGACGCATGTTTTCGATCAGGATGGAGAGGTGCAGCTCACCACGGCCGGAGACGCGGAACTTGTCCGGATCTTCGGTCTCTTCCACGCGCAGGGCCACGTTGTGGACCAGTTCCTGGTTCAGACGCTCCAGAATGTTGCGGGAGGTGACGAACTTGCCTTCTTTACCGGCGAACGGCGAGGTGTTGACCTGGAAGGTCATGTTCACGGTCGGCTCGTCAACGGAGAGCGGCGGCAGGGCTTCGACGGCACTGTTGTCACAGATGGTGTCGGAGATCTTCAGCTCGCCCAGACCGGTGATGGCGATGATGTCGCCCGCTTGCGCGTCGGTCACTTCGGTACGGGACAGGCCCAGGTAGCCCAGCACCTGACCGACCTTGCCGGTACGCGGTTTGCCGTTGGCACCGACGATGGTGACCTGCTGGTTGGTCTTGACGCGACCACGAGTGATGCGGCCGATACCGATGACGCCCACGTAGGAGTTGTAGTCCAGCTGGGAGATTTGCATCTGGAAGGCACCGTCAACGTCGCCCTTCGGGGCTTCCACGTTGTCGACGATGGCCTGGAACAGAGGTTCCATGTTCTCGGACGGGACGTCCTGATCCAGGGTGGCCCAACCGTTCAGTGCAGAGGCGTAAACAACCTTGAAGTCCAGTTGCTCATCGGTGGCACCCAGGTTGTCGAACAGATCGAAGACCTGATCCATTACCCAGTCAGGACGAGCACCCGGACGGTCGATCTTGTTGATGACCACGATGGGCTTCAGACCCTGGGCGAACGCCTTCTGGGTCACGAAACGGGTCTGCGGCATCGGGCCGTCAACGGCGTCGACCAGCAGCAGCACGGAGTCAACCATGGAGAGTACGCGCTCAACTTCACCACCGAAGTCGGCGTGACCCGGGGTATCCACGATGTTGATGCGGTAGTCGTTCCAGCGGATCGCAGTGTTCTTGGCGAGAATGGTGATGCCACGTTCCCGTTCCAGATCATTGGAGTCCATGATCCGTTCCTGACCTTCGCTGGTGCGATCCAGAGTGCCGGATTGCTGCAGCAGCTTATCAACCAGAGTCGTTTTGCCGTGGTCAACGTGCGCAATAATCGCAATATTGCGTAAATTCTCTAACATTCTCGCCTCAAATCACCGGGTAAAATTGGGCGCTAATTGTACTCTCGCCTTTGTGATCTGCCTAGCAGAATTGCAACACATTCACGCACAACAAAGGATCAGGATCATGGACCCCGCAGCAAAAGGCTGCTTAGATGGCCTGGATACGCTGGCGCACCATCTCGGTGCACCAAAACGATCCAAGGTTGCACCACTTTAATGCAGCAACCGGCATGAGAACGGGTTTCTCGACAGCCTGAAACGGTGCAAGTGCCCTGAAATCAAGCTGTCACAAACTTGGCACGATACTGGCTTATGTGAATGTGACGACGCATTCACCCAAAGAGTTTTAACACCGGAGGTTACTTAGCATGTCAGCCCAGAACGTTTTGGCCCTGATCCAGGAACACGAAGTCAAGTTTGTTGATCTGCGTTTTACCGACACCAAGGGTAAAGAGCAGCACGTATCCATCCCTTCCCACCAGGTTGACGAAGACTTCTTCGAAGACGGCAAGATGTTCGATGGTTCCTCCATCGGCGGCTGGAAGGGCATCAACGAGTCTGACATGGTGCTGATGCCGGACCCGGCTTCCGCCAAACTGGACCCGTTCACCGAAGAGACCACTCTGAACATCGTCTGTGACGTGCTTGAACCCGCCACCATGCAAGGCTATGACCGCGATCCGCGCTCCATCGCCAAGCGTGCCGAAGATTTCCTGAAGTCCAGCGGCATCGCTGACACCGTGCTGTTCGGGCCGGAGCCGGAATTCTTCATGTTCGACAACATCACCTTCTCCAACACCATGGGCCACAGCTTCGTGAAGATCGAATCCGAAGAAGCTGCCTGGAACTCCGGTACCGACTACGAGCACGGCAACAAGGGTCACCGTCCGTTCGTCAAGGGTGGTTACTTCCCGGTTGCCCCGGTTGACTCCTCCCAGGACATCCGTGCCGCCATGTGCCTGGTACTGGAAGAGATGGGCCAGGTCGTCGAAGCTCACCACCACGAAGTGGCGACCGCCGGTCAGAACGAGATCGCAACCCGCTTCAACACCCTCACCCTGAAGGCTGACGAAGTACAGGTCCTGAAGTACGTGATCCACAACGTGGCCCACGCCTACAACAAGACCGTCACCTTCATGCCGAAACCCATGTTTGGCGACAACGGCTCCGGCATGCACTGCCACCAGTCCCTGGCCAAAGACGGCGTCAACCTGTTCGCAGGCGACCTGTACGGCGGTCTGTCCGAGATGGCACTGCACTACATCGGCGGCATCATCAAGCACGCCAAGGCCATCAACGCCTTCGCCAACCCGACCACCAACTCCTACAAGCGTCTGGTGCCGGGCTATGAAGCACCGGTCATGCTGGCCTACTCCGCCCGCAACCGCTCTGCCTCCATCCGTATCCCGGTCGTGCCGAGCCCGAAAGCCCGCCGCATCGAAGTGCGCTTCCCGGATCCGGCTGCCAACCCGTACCTGGCCTTCGCGGCCCAGCTGATGGCCGGTCTGGACGGTATCATCAACAAGATCCATCCGGGCGATGCCATGGACAAGAACCTGTACGATCTGCCGCCGGAAGAAGCCGCCGAAGTGCCGACCGTTGCCGGTTCCCTGGACGAAGCGCTGTCCGCACTGGATGCAGACCGTGAGTTCCTGACCCGTGGTGGCGTGTTCAGCGATGACTTCATCAACTCCTACCTGGAACTGAAACAGCAGGATGTTGACCGCGTGCGCATGACCCCGCACCCGCTGGAGTTCGAGCTGTACTACTCCGTCTAATCCGCTTTCCCATGACAAACCCGCCATCTGGCGGGTTTTTTTCATTCTGGCAACGGAAATACCGCCGAACGGGCACGATCATGCAGAAAGATGATCCCGTTCACGGAGCCGTACCACCCTCGGCTGTTCACACCCCGACCCCGTGGTTTTTCTCTGATAGGATTAAGGTGAACCCCGTCAAGGAGAGATGGATGAACACTGTACCCTGGCTGCTGAGCCTCCTGCTGATGGCCTCCTGTTCCGCACAGGCCGCCCGCGTCTACTCCTGGGTCGATCCCCAGGGGGTGACCCACTACACCGATGCCCCCCCTCCCGGCAAGAGCGCAAAAGAGGTGGACCTGCGGGTCTCGCCGCTCATCGGCACAGCCCCCCACTCGGTCCAGGTGGACAACTTCAACAGCCTGACCGGTGTCGATGCCAGGAAAGCCCTGGAAGCGGCTCCCCTGGAGATCGATCTCATCTCTCCGGAACCGGGCAGCACATTGCGCGACAATACCGGCAACATCGTCTTCCAGGGCGAGATCTCTCCCCAGGTCCCGGTGCAATACGATGTGCGCCTGATCCTGAACGGCAAGGCGGTGCCCCTGGTTCACAACAGCCTGGCCATACGGGTGGAAAACCTCGATAGGGGCGCCTATGAGGCACGGCTCGAGTTGCTCGCCAAAGACGGTACGATCCTTGCTAAATCTAAGCCAACCACCTTTTACCTGCACAGGGCGTCGGTGAATCAGGCTCCCAGAGCCGCCCCCAAGGCCAATTAGGGGTGATGTGACGCACCGATGCGGGTAAACTTGATGCACTATATTGGTGCATTCTAGGTGTACAGCACCGTTTTAGGGAGAAACCTGTGCCAACCCGCTCGGACAACGCCAAGACACTCTTGGACAACCTGCTGACCGCCGTCATTCTCATGGATGAACGTCTCTGCATTCAATTCGTCAACCCGGCGGCAGAGCAGCTGCTTTCCCTCAGCGAACGACGGCTGATCGGCATCGAACTGCCCCACCTGCTGGAACACATCTCTCTCGATCTGCAGCGTTTCAAACAGTGCCTCATTTCGGGGCAGGGCTTCACCGACAGCGAAGTCACCCTAGTGGTGGAGGGGGAGCCCAGGCTGGTGGAGATCAGCGTCAGTCCCATGGCCGATCATGAACAGCGACTGATGGTGGTAGAACTGCGCAAGATCGATCAGCAGAAGAAGATCAGCCAGGAGCTGCAGCAACACGCCCAGCAGCAGGCCGCCAAGGAGCTGGTGCGCGGCCTGGCGCACGAAATCAAGAACCCCCTGGGGGGATTGCGCGGCGCGGCCCAACTGCTGCAAAAGGAGTTGCCCGACCCGGCCTTGCGTGAATACACCGGCATCATCATCGAGCAGGCCGATCGCCTGCGGGTGCTGGTCGACAGGTTGCTCGGCCCCCAGCGTCCCGGCCGTCACCAGATGCACAACGTTCACTCCGTGCTGGAGCAGGTGCGCCGTCTGGTGGACCTGGAGCTGCCGCCGCAGATCCGCATCGAGCGGGACTACGACCCCAGCATCCCCGAATTCGAGATGGAATCGGACCAGCTGCAACAGGCGTTCCTGAACATAGTGCGCAACGCCGCCGAGGCCCTTGGGGATCAGGACGGCCTCATCCGCATCAAGACGCGCACCGCCTTCCAGATCACCATCCATGGCCAGCGCTATCGCCTGGCGGCCGAAATCAAGATCATCGACAACGGCCCCGGCATTCCCGACGCCATTCGCGACACCCTCTTCTACCCCATGATCACCGGCAAGGAAGGGGGAACGGGCCTGGGCCTCTCCATCGCCCAGAACCTGATCGATCAGCACAAGGGTCGCATCGACTGCATCAGCTGGCCGGGCCACACCGAATTCACCATTTATCTACCACTTCGCAAATAAGGGAACCTCATGACAGCAAAAGTGTGGATCGTCGATGACGACAGCTCCATCCGGTGGGTTCTGGAGCGCACCCTTGGCAGCGAAGGCTTCGAATGCGAAAGTTTCGCCGACGGCGAAGCCCTGCTGAGTTCACTGGAGATGCGCTCACCGGACGTGATCCTCTCGGATATCCGCATGCCGGGCATCGACGGCCTGAGCCTGCTGGAGCAGATCCATCGCCGCCAGGCCGATCTGCCCATCATCATCATGACGGCCCACTCGGACCTCGACAGCGCGGTCAACGCCTACCAGCGCGGTGCCTTCGAATACCTGCCCAAGCCGTTCGACATCGACGAGGCGGTCACCCTGGTACGCCGGGCCGAGAACCACCTCAAGGAGCAACGTACCAAGCGCAAGGCTCGCCAACAGGAAGCCACCACCACCCCGGAGATCATCGGCGAAGCCCCTGCCATGCAGGAGGTGTTCCGCGCCATCGGCCGGCTGTCGCGCTCCAGCATCTCGGTGCTCATCAACGGTCAAAGCGGTACCGGCAAGGAGCTGGTTGCCCATGCCCTGCACAAGCACAGCCCCCGGGCCCACAAGAACTTCATCGCCCTCAACATGGCGGCCATCCCGAAAGATCTCATCGAATCCGAGCTGTTCGGTCATGAGAAGGGGGCCTTCACCGGTGCCAACAACATTCGTCACGGCCGCTTCGAACAGGCCGATGGCGGCACCCTGTTTCTCGACGAAATAGGCGACATGCCGCTGGACGTGCAGACCCGGTTGCTGCGGGTACTGGCGGACGGGCAGTTCTACCGGGTTGGCGGCCACCAACCGGTGCAGGTGGATGTGCGGATCATTGCCGCCACCCACCAGAATCTGGAGAAGCGGGTCGCCGACGGCGAGTTTCGGGAAGACCTGTTCCACCGCCTCAACGTCATCCGCATCCATATTCCGGCCCTCAAGGAGCGCCGGGAGGACATCCCCCAGCTGGCCCAGCACTTCCTGCTGCGAGCCGCCAAGGAGCTGAACGTGGAGGCCAAGAGCCTGCACCCGGATACCCAGACCTACATCAGCCGCCTCCCCTGGCCGGGCAACGTGCGCCAGCTGGAGAACGTCTGCCGCTGGCTGACGGTGATGGCCTCGGGCCAGGAGGTGCTGGTAGGCGATCTGCCCACCGAGCTGCTGACTCCCATCACCAGCACCGCCGAGCCGGGCCAGCCCGCCCTGACCGGTGGCTGGCAGCAGCAGTTGCAGGACTGGGTGGCCGCCAAGCTGGCGCTGGGGGAGACCGATATCCTGGCGGATGCCATGCCCCAGTTCGAACGGATCATGCTGGAGACAGCACTGGATCACACCCACGGTCACAAGCAGGAGGCAGCCCGCCTGCTCGGCTGGGGCCGCAATACCCTGACCCGCAAGCTCAAGGAGCTCGACATTCCCTGAGCCTGCGGGAAAAACGATTCCCATCACGCCTTGAGGGAAAGCCTGACCAATCACACCCCGTTTGCTTGCAAACGGGGTATCTTTTTCAGGCGCCCCGCCTAGAATGGCAGGCTTTCCAACCCGACTCGCAGAAGGTGCCCCATGATTGACAGATCCCTCCCCCTGACCGACCTGCATCGCCATCTGGATGGCAACATCCGCCCGCAGACCATTCTCGAGCTGGGACGTCAGCACAACATCCGACTGCCGGCCGATGAGCTGGAAGCCCTGCGCCCGCACGTGCAGATCGTCGAGAACGAGCCGAGTCTGGTGGCCTTCCTGAAGAAACTGGACTGGGGTGTGGCCGTGCTGGCCGACTACGATGCCTGCCGCCGGGTCGCCTACGAAAACGTGGAAGATCTGCTGCGTGCCGGGATCGACTATGCCGAGCTGCGCTTCAGCCCGGCCTACATGGCGATGATCCACAAACTGCACCCGCAGGGCGTGGTCGAAGCCATCATCGACGGCGTGGCCGCAGGCAGCCGTGACTTCGGCATCAAGACCAATCTCATCGGCATCATGAGCCGTACCTTCGGCACCGAGCAGTGCAAGCAGGAGCTGGATGCCTGTCTGGCTCATCGCGATCGCCTGGTCGCCATCGATCTGGCCGGCGACGAACTGGGCTTCCCGGGCGATCTCTTCACCGACCACTTCCGCCGGGTGCGGGATGCAGGAATGCGAGTCACCGTGCACGCCGGTGAAGCCGCCGGCCCCGAGAGCATGTGGCAGGCCATTCGCGAGCTGGGAGCCGAGCGCATCGGCCACGGGGTCAAGGCCATCCAGGATCCGGCCCTGATGGCCTATCTGGCCGAACACCGCATCGGCATCGAGTCCTGTCTCACCTCCAACCTCCAGACCACCACGGTGGCGAGTCTGGCCGATCACCCGATCCGCCAGTTCCTGGCCGCCGGCGTGCTGGCCTGCCTCAATACCGACGATCCGGCGGTGGAGGGGATCGACCTGCCCCATGAATACGAGGTGGCGGCCCCGGCTGCCGGCATGACGGTGAGCGAGATCCGCACCGCCCAGCAGAACGGCCTGTCCCTGGCCTTCCTGAGCGAAGCCGAGAAGGCCGAGCTCAGTGCCCGTGCGGCTCAACGCTGAGCAGGGATAAAACCCAATAAAAAACCGCCGAAAGGCGGTTTTTTATTGTCCCACGACATTGCCCGGCCTAGATCACCCGGGAGAACTGCTGCCGGCGCGCCTTGCTGCGCAGGTAGACATCGAAGCACATGCAGATGTTGCGGATCAGCAGCTGACCGGTGGAGACCACCTCCAGCCCCTCTTCGGTCATGCGCACCAGACCGTCGTCGATGAAGGTCTGCAACAGCTTGAGATCCTCGGCAAAATACTCCTTGAACACCAGGCCGTGGGCCTGCTCCACAGCGGCGAAGTTCAGGGAAAAATCGCAGATGAGGCGCTTGATCACCTCACGACGGATCAGATCGTCCCGATTGAGGGAGCACCCCTTCCACTGGGCATGGCCCAGTGACTCGACCTGGGCGTAGTAGGTTTTGAGATCCTTCTGGTTCTGGGAATAGGCATCCCCCATCATGCTGATGGAAGAGACCCCCAGCCCCAGCAGATCGCAATCCCCCTGGGTGGTATAGCCCTGGAAGTTGCGATGCAGCTTGCCCTCGCGCTGGGCGACGGCCAGCTCGTCATCGGGCTTGGCAAAGTGGTCCATGCCGATGAACTGATAACCCTGGCCGGTCAGGAAGGCAATGGTGTCCTGCAGCATGGCCAGCTTCTCCTGCGGCGCCGGCATGTCCGCTTCTTTCAGCTTGTGCTGGGCGGCAAAACGGCTCGGCAGGTGGGCATAGTTGAAGATGGAGAGGCGGGCCGGGTCGGTCTTGAGCACCTCTTCCAGGGTGTGATGGAAGCTCTCCCGGTTCTGGTGCGGCAGACCGTAGATGAGATCCAGATTGGTGGAGCGGAACCCCAGCTCGCGGGCACGGACCAGCATGGCGCGGATGAAGTCGTTGTCCTGCTCCCGATTGACCGCGACCTGGACCGTCTTGTTGAAGTCCTGAACGCCGAGGCTGATGCGGTTGAAACCGAGCTCCCGCAGCACATCCAGCATGGACAATTCGATCTCGCGGGGATCCACCTCGATGCTGATCTCCCCCTCCTCGGCGAAGTGGAAGTGCTCCCGCAACATGGCCATCAGGCGACGAGTCTGGGGTTCGCTCAGATAGGTGGGTGTGCCGCCACCCCAGTGCAGCTGGGTGACCAGTCTCTCCTTGAACAGGGGGGCCTGGGCCTTGATCTCCTGTTCGAGGTAGTCGAGGTATTGATCTGCCTTGTGCTGGTGCCGGGTAATGACCTTGTTGCAGCCGCAGTAGTAGCAGAGCTTGTGACAGAAGGGGATGTGCACGTAGAGCGACAGATTGCGTGCAGGATACTGGCCCGCTGCCTGGACAAAGTCCGGATAGCCGAACCCCTCGTTGAACTCCAGCGCAGTGGGATAGGAGGTATAACGCGGACCACTGTAGTTGTATTTTTCGATCAGGGCCTGATCCCACACAATCTGTTCTGCTTGCACGCTTGCTTCCTCTGTCTTTGTCATGGGCTCACCGGCTTAACTGAAAATCCTTCAGTCTGGCGACATCCTCAAGGATCTGCGCCTCCAGCTCGGCCTCGTAGCCGCTGCGTTCGAGATCCATCTTCATCACTTCATTGCGCTTGAGTGCCCGCCTCGCCTCATGGGTCGGCATCTCCTTCACCTTCTCATAGAGGCCGTAGAGCCCCGGGAACTCGGTGGCAAAGGCGCGGCCCCCCTTTATTTGCAAGGCATCCAGCAGATTGGTCAGCCGGATGGCGCCTTCTGAGTAGTCGCACTGACCATCTCGTACCGCGTGGGCGATCACCCTGACACTCTCCAGAATCCGCTCGTTGCGGGCCGCAATAGCGTGCTGCTGCATCTCTTGCTGGCGTTTGAGACGCGCCATCAGGGTGCCGGCATAGACGGCAAGCCCCAGCAAAATCAGGCCACCCAACAGGGCGGCCAGCATCCATCCACTCATCACTTTTTCTTCGGCTCGGGTTTGGCTTCAGGCTGGTAGTCCGCCTGAGAGAAACGCTCCCACAGCTCCTCTTCGGAGGCAGGCTGACTCGGCTCATCAAAATCGGCATCATCAAAATCCATGTCGCCATCTTCGTCATCGTCGTTGTCGATGATGCCGAGCTCGTCCATCAGCTCCTGATAACGGTCAACCCGCTGATCGACCCATGCCTGCTCTGCGGCCTCCAGGGTTTCACCGGCATCCAGACGATCCAGCAAGGCATTGAGGCGATCATCATTCTCGATGGACGCCAGCTCCTGCTCGGGGGTCATCACCACCCGCTTCTCTTTCGCAGGCTTGGTCGCCACCGGCTTGCTGCCCTTCTCGTCGGCAATCAGCGCGATGGGCTTGCGAGAGCCGATGCGTGGATCCTTGGCCTGCTTGGAGCCGCTCTTTTTGCCCGCCTGCTCGACCTGTTGGCGGGAGCCCGCCTTCAGGCCCTTGCGCTTGGCGGCGCGCTTGCGCTCACGACCTTCCTGGGCACTGGCATCTGATTCTTTGCGCTTGCCGGTAGGCTTGCGGTTGGGTTGTTTGGCCGACATGAATGACTCCGACAAATAACTGAATGGAAACCCCCGGAGCGTGTCGTCCGGGGAGGATGCTGAAGCGGGGAACAGTAAATATGGAACAAGAGTGGGATCCCGCACCAATTCGACCACTTTGGGCCGCTGAACACCGCAGGATCGGCATCCTCTGGGCATGTTGCTGGTATTTTGACACAGAATGTCTTGGCGGGTTAATGACCCAATAGAAAAAAGGCAGCCGAAGCTGCCTTTTTCCATCATGCGAGTGCCATTCCCTGGTAGCCAATCGCCTTATCCCTGGGCGAACCACTGCACATCATTTCGTTGGATCATCCTGATCCTTATTGACCAGTCCTGAGTGTGCGCGTGTTTGTTTGTCTAACCCAAACCGGCGACATCCTGCCTCCCATCGGGGTGGTTGCCTCCCGCAGCCCCGCTCATCCCTGGCGGTCACCATCCTGGCTTTTTGCATCTATTGCTCATCGCATGCTCCGAGCCGACATCCTGTCAAACCGAAAACGGGTTTTGCCCCCTCTCTCCGGCCAATCCTGATTGCCTACTGTAACTTCTTCGCTGGATGACTCAATCAACCAAAGCACATTTCGAACTTGTACAAAGTGATGTTCTATTTCTTAATTCATTGAAAAACAAAACATAAAAAAATGTACGTGAGCAATTTTTCAGACACGACCAGCCCCGTATATAGAAGATCTCTTACAGCAATGCAGGCTGTTTACGGGCGATCGCGACAACCTCAAAAAAGAACAGGGAACACAATGGTTCCCTGTTCTTTTCAACAAGATAACTAACAGGCTATATCAGTGAAGCCCCGCCACATACTTGGAGAGCGCCTCGATGTCCTGATCCGTCAGCTTCTTGGCCACATCCCGCATCATGCCATTGGGATCGTTGTCGCGGGTCGCCGAACGAAAAGCGGTGAGCTGGGCCTTGATATAGGCGGGATGCTGCCCTGACAGGCTGGGATACTTCGCTTGCTCGACGCCGGAACCCCGTGGGCCATGACAGGCGGTACAGGCGGCCAGGCCTCGCTCCATGTCTCCCCCCATATAAAGCGCCTTGCCTGCGGCAACCACATCATCGGGCACGGCAACCGGCGTCACCTTCTGGCTGGAGAAATAGGCGGCAAGGTCGTCCATATCCTGCTCGGACAACGGCAACGCCATGGGTCCCATGACGGGCGCAACCCGACCAGTTTGGCCAGAAGCTGCAGCCTTCAGTTCAACTAATTGTTTTTTGATATATGATGCGTGCTGACCAGCAATCTTGGGATACATGTCGACTGGGCTGTTGCCGTCCGGTCCATGACAGGCCGCACAGACGGCAGCCTTGGTTTGTCCCGCAGCGGCATCGCCCTTGGCTTGTGCCATCCCAGTTACGCCAACCATCAGAGCAAGTGTAATGACTAGGTTCTTCATGGCGTTCCAACTTTCTCGTTATTAGGCTTCCAGATCCCATGCCGCTGAAGGCATGTTAAAATAAACGCGTTCAAGCGACGCCATTTTACACTATTTCACAAAAAAGTAACTCTATAACCCTCTATCTCTATGGGGAATTTACGTTGGATACACAAACTCTGAATTTCAATAAGGTGCATTTTGTGACCAGCGCACCCGACATCCGCCACCTGCCAAATGATGGGGGTGTCGAGATTGCGTTTGCCGGTCGTTCCAACGCTGGCAAATCGTCTGCATTGAATACCTTGACCAAACACAAGAACCTGGCGCGTACCAGTAAGACCCCTGGCCGTACTCAGCTGATCAACCTGTTTGAGCTGGAGCCGGGCAAACGCCTGGTTGACTTGCCTGGCTATGGATATGCCCAGGTTCCGCTGGAAATGAAGCTCAAGTGGCAAAAGTCACTGGCTGAATACCTGCAGCGACGGGAGTCCCTGAAAGGGCTGGTGATCCTGATGGACATCCGCCATCCGCTCAAGGAAACCGACATGAACATGCTGGAATGGAGTTCACACCGTGAACTGCCGGTGATGCTGTTGCTGACCAAGGCGGACAAGTTAAGCCCGGGGCCCCGCAACAACCAGGTGATCAAGGTTCGTCAGGCGGTGGCAGAACTGGGCCCGCAGATCCAGGTTGAAGCATTCTCTTCTCTGACCAATATCGGCGTCGAGAAGCTGGCCCAGACCCTAAGCGGCTGGTATCTATCCGAAGCAGACAACGCCCAGGCAGACGACGAAGATCATCAGAACGAGGAGTAAACGACTCCTCTCCCTGGCTGCAATTGGCGGAGTTGGACCTCCGCTGATTGAAAGGCTTTCATGATCCCCCCATCTCCGAGCCCTTCCTCCCCGCCTTCGCCATCTCTGAAGAATAACCTCAAAAAATATATTTAAATCATACTGATAGCCTATTTCGACGCGAAAAGAATTAACTAATCATCAACCTGATACCGTTTTCATAGATATCGAGTAAAAAATCAAAATTGAAGGCTGTAACAAACGAAACTGAAATTTAATTACACGATAAGCCAATATAGGGATAAAAATGAGGCCGGTCTTGCCATTGCAAACCGGCCTGAAGAAAAGAGTTCAAAAATTTGGGAAAAAGCGAGTTCTCGAGAACAAAGACGATTGGTTTTCCTCAAGAAACGCCTTCATTCTAACAAAGAACGGCAACAATTAAAGCATTTACTCTAAATGTTGCTCATAAAAAAACGCCCCGACGATGACTCATCGGGGCTGCTATTCAGCCACATTCAATTACGTGAAATAAAAGGTCTGAAAGATAGAACATCTTACCTCTGTACCCTACGCCGACAACTGTACAGCAAAGCAGCAGAAAGTGAAAGTAATTTATGTAATTTAGTTTCAACGGTAGAAAAAAGAAAAAATATTCATAATTTTCATGCAGATAAAAAAATCCCCAGTACGAATACCGGGGAGTTATAAAGGTGACTAGCTAGCACTTCCTCAACTATCCAGTTAGTCAGCAGTCCGTTACAGAAGTTCCGCTGCTTTGAGAAAAAACTCAAAAAAATTCTGCGAGTGACGGAAAAGTAAAAGTAACTTATTGTTACGCAATGGTTTTATAAAAATGGCACCTGTTCTGCCACACCCACCGCAGAACGACCGTTTCACATCACACGTGCCGTGCCGCATCACGAGGGAGCCCTTATCCAGAGATGCAGAATCTCTACATCAGACCTGCCGACAGCCCAATAGAACGCACAAGCTGGTTCACACGACGCCCAGATTGCGCTGCAACTCTCTCAATACCTGCTTGGTGCCGGGCCGGATCCCTCGCCATACGGTAAAGGCCTCAGCAGCCTGCTCGACCAGCATGCCCAATCCATCCATGGTATGGCGCGCGCCATGTTGTTTGGCCCAGCCGATGAAGGCTGTGTCCGTTGCGCCATACATCATGTCGTAGATCGCGATGTCCGGGTGGATGAGGGTTGGCGCCAAAGGTGGCAACTCTCCTTGCAGACTCGCTGAGGTGGAATTGATGATGAGATCGAACGGCCCCACCAGCTGTTCATAGGATTGAGCAGTGATGCTGCCCAGATCCCTGAACTCCACAGCCAGCTGTTCCGCCTTGGCATGGGTACGGTTGACCACGACGATCTCGCCCGGCGCTTCCGCCAGCAGGGGGGCCAGGGCACCACGAGCTGCGCCACCGGCCCCCAGAAGCAGGATCCTGCTACCGGCAAGGTTCACTCCGTGAGCCTTGAGATCGGCGACCAGCCCGGCGCCGTCGGTATTGTCACCCAGCAGCACACCATCATCAGTCAGTTTGATGGTGTTGACCGCTCCCGCCCGCTTGGCCCTGGGGCTCAGCCGCTCCACCAACACGAAGGCTTGCTCCTTGAAAGGCACGGTCACGTTGCACCCCTTCCCTCCTTCGGCGAAGAAGTGGTTCAGAGCGCTGGCAAACTCATCGACGGCCGGTTCTGCCAGACCATACTCCAGCTCTTGCTGGGTCTGCCTGGCAAACAGGGTATGAATGAAGGGAGATTTGCTGTGGCGCACGGGGTGGCCAAAAACCAGATAACGATCCATCAAGGCGTTCCTTTTGAGAGCAATATCCCGATTTAACGGGTTTTCTCATGAAGGAACAAGCCGAATATCGACCAATAAGAAGGGGCCATCATGGCCCCTCTGGTCACAACCACTCGCGCGGTTTGAGGTAGTCGCTATAGAGCAATGCCTCCGGGCTGCCAGCCTCCGGCTGCCAGTCGTACTCCCAGCGCGCCAGCGGCGGCATCGACATCAGGATGGATTCAGTGCGCCCCCCCGTCTGCAGTCCGAACAGGGTCCCGCGGTCGTAGACCAGATTGAACTCCACGTAACGGCCACGGCGATAAAGCTGGAACGCCCGTTCCCGCTCCCCATAAGCAAGCCCCTTGCGTCGCTCGACAATCGGCAAGTAGGCCGCCAGGTAACCCTCACCCACTGCACGCATGAAGGCAAAGCAGTCGGCAAAGGGCCAGCGGTTCAGGTCATCGAAGAAAAGACCACCCACCCCGCGCGTCTCGCCCCGATGCTTGAGGAAGAAGTAACGATCGCACCAGGATTTGAACTCGGGATAAATGTCGGTGCCGAACGGCTGACAGAGCTCATGGGAGACCTGATGCCAATGCCTCACGTCCTCTTCGAACGGATAGAAGGGCGTCAGGTCGAAGCCGCCACCAAACCACCAGATCGGCTCCTCCCCCTCTTTCTCGGCGATGAAGAACCGCACATTCGCATGGCTGGTCGGTACATAGGGATTATGCGGGTGGATCACCAGCGACACCCCCATGGCCTCAAACCTGCGGCCAGCCAGTTCGGGACGATGTGCGGTCGCGGATGCCGGCATGGCATCGCCATAGACATGGGAGAAGTTGACCCCACCTTGCTCGATCACCGCCCCCTGACGCAGCACCCGTGTTCTACCGCCACCACCACCTTCGCGACTCCAGGCATCTTCCACAAAGCGCCCGCATCCATCGGCCTGCTCCAGGCCACGGCAGATATCATCCTGCAATTGCAGCAGGAAGGCTTTTACCTGGGCCACATCCGGTTTGCTCATTTTATCTCCTGTCAGACAGGCATCATGCATGCACTGCCTGCACTTCTCGTATTGTCATGACCTCATCGCACAACCTGCATGAAACAGGGCCGTGCCCAACTCAGGATGGGCGAATGATGGCCCCGGTGCGGGCGTCCTTGATTTCGGACGGGTTGGCTTGCCCCCCGACTTCGCCGGGCAGAATGTAAGCCAGCTGGCTTGCCAGCAGATCGCCAATATCAGCCACCCGGCGAGCGGGTTCCTCACCGGTTAGATTGGCACTGGTGGACACCAGCGGTTTGCCAAATGCCCGGCAAAGCCCTTGCACCTGTGGGTGGCCTGTGACCCGCACCGCCAGGGTCTCGAACTGACCGGTCAACCAGGACGGCGTCGTCGCGCGAGCGGGCATGATCCAGGTGAAGGGACCAGGCCAGCTCGCCTGCACGCGAGCAAGCTGCTCATCGCTGAGCTGGCTCAGGTCGATGTAGTCCTGCAATTGCGCCAGATCTGCCGCGATCAGGATCAATCCCTTCTCCACCGGCCGCTGCTTGATGGCCAGCAGCCGCTGCACGGCGGCTTCGGAATCAGGATCACACCCCAGACCAAACACGGCTTCGGTGGCATAGGCGATAACCCCTTCTCCTTGAAGGGCGGCAACCGCTTGTTCAAATTCATTTGGCATAAGCACATGCGACAGCCACGCTGCCGCCTCTCATCACTGGATTGTATGTTGAACCGACATGACGGCATCGGGGCCATCACTGCTGCGATATGGGCTATATCCCTGCTCCTCTTCAGTCATGCATTTCGGCTCAGACGCTTGCGTGCATCAGTGAACCGAGCAACCGCAGGGAGCTGGAGATGGCGATCATGATCAGGGCGACTTGGGCGATGCGCATCGGCTCACAACCTCACGCTGACCAGCAATCCGCCTGCCTGATCATGGGCGGCGAGATTATACCCGCTCAATCTGGTGGGAGCATTTCTTTTGCGGGCAGACCCAGCGCAGGTTTCCCCGCACCTTCTTTTCGATCATGATGCCCCAGCCACACTCGGGACAGGGTATGGGAACCGGCTTGTCATTCACCACATACTTACAGTGAGGATAGGCGTCACACGAGTAGAACTGTTTGCCATAACGGGACGTGCGGCTCACCAGATGACCTTTGCCACACTCCGGGCAGAGGATTTGGGTATCGTCACTCTCCTGAAGGGATTCGATATGCTGACAGGCCGGGTACTGGGTACATCCCACAAACAGACCGTAACGACCCTTCTTGATGGCCAGTGGATGGCCACAATCCGGACAGGACGACCCCTCGAGCACTTTCTCTATATCGCGGCCAGAGGGGGTGAGGGAGCGAATGTAATCGCAAGCGGGATAGGCTGAACAACCAAGGAAGGGACCGTGCTTGCCCTGGCGGATCACCAGTTCAGCACCACACTGCGGGCACGGCTCGCGCTCGAAGGCATGTTCGTGGGCAGAGAAGAGATGGTGATCGATCTTTGACATGGGCCGCGCCTTGAAATCCAGATGGCCTGAATTCTACCAGCGCGGCACCGGGCTGTCAGTGGATGACGCCGTCCGACTCGTCAAACACCAGCTCTTCCATCTGCTGGTAGGCGTTTTCACTGCCTGGCACATTGAACAGCACCATCATGACGACCCACTTCAGATCGTCCAGCTCGATGTCCGGCTTGTCCAGCTCGAGCAACCGTTCGATGCAGATTTCACGGGTTTCGGCATTCAACACTTGCGCCTGCTCCAGGAACAGCAGAAAACCGCGACATTCAGTACTGAGGCGAACCAGCTCCTGCGGCGCATAGATCCGCATAGAGCCCTGCTGGCTTGCGGTGACATAGACTTCCCGCTCGCTGTCGTGCAGGTTGGCCAGTCGCTCCAGCCAGTTGAGCGCTTTCTCGATCTCGTCCTTGTCGAAACCGGCCCGGCTCAGTTCGTCGGTGAGTTCATCCTGCTCGACCATCACATCTGCATCGCTGTGGATGTAGGTCTCGAAAAGGTACATCAATACATCAAACATGATTCGCCCTCCTCGCTCTGACGTATCCACCGGCTACCGCCATCACTGCACCAACCAGCTCCAGCTCTACCAACCTGCCCAGTACGACATCGACAGGAAGCCGGGCCCGTTCGGCAACGGTATCCACGCTCGTGGTCTCATAATCTACGTTATCCAACAAATCGGCATAAGGCAATTCGCTATTATGCTGCGCCTCGGAAGAACCGTTGGCGGGTCCAGGGGGCAAGACCAGCCTTGGAAACTCTTCCAGGATATCGGCGGCATTCAAGACCAGCTTGGCACCCTGTTGAAGCAGACGGTTGCACCCTGCTGCCTGTGCATTTTGCGGAGCGCCGGGAACGGCAAAGACCTCGCGGCCCTGCTCCAGCGCATAACGGGCCGTGATGAGCGAACCACTCTGTTCTGCCGCTTCCACCACCAGTGTCCCCAGCGACAGGCCACTGATTATACGGTTGCGGCGAGGAAAGTGTTCAGCCAGGGGGCCTTGCTGGGGCGCCAACTCGGAGACAAGCAGACCTTCCTGCTCGAGGATCTGCATCGCCAACCCCTGATGACGCTTGGGGTAGAGACAATCCAGACCGGATCCCAGCACCGCCAGGGTGATTCCGCCCGATGCCAGCGCCTGCTGATGGCAGACGCCATCGATGCCCAACGCGAGGCCGGAGGTGATCGCCAGACCACAGCCCACCAACTCGGCACACAAGCGTGTCGCATTGTCTTTGCCGGCATAGGTGGGGTGGCGGGTACCCACCATCGCCAACTGTGGCAGGGAGAGGGATGAGACGTTCCCGCGGCAGTAGAGCAAGAGCGGTGCGCCGGGGATCTCTTTGAGCAGGGCAGGATATGCGGGGTCATCGGGACAGAGGAGGTGATTGCCGGGCTCGGCGGCCCAGCTCAATCCCTGCTCCACGACAGGAAGAGGCCATCTCATCTGCTGAATCTGGGCACTCTGCAGACCAAGAACTCGCAGGGCGCCATCGTCTGAGTCAAACAGAGTTGTGATGTCACCACCCACATGAGCCAGCAGGCGAGCGGCGGTGACCGGGCCTATGCCTGTAACGGCATCCAGCGTCAGCCATAGCGACAACCGCTCCAGTGGCAAGGACACGTTAGAAATTACTGACCTGATAACCAGAGCCGACCAGATCCTGACTCTGCAGGATAAGACCGTAACTCAATTTGTCGTAGACCTTGAACAACATGACTCTGGCAACGGCCTCGGCAGGCAGCGATGACTTGCCGGCAGAATAGAACGCCTTATCATAGACGGATGAATATTCCCGGTATGACACCTTGCCATTCTTGTCCACCATCTCGGCTCCTGGGCGCAGGATCTCGAGCACATCGCCCGGGGCCACCTGATCACGCTCCCCCTTGTTGATGAGTACCACATCAAATTTGCCCCCACCATGTGCCTTGCTCGGCAGCTCGATCACATAGCCGGGGGAAATGGAGGGTGCCGCCTTTGGCATGAACACGGCAGAGATGCTCTCCTGCGACGGCAGCGGCATCACCTTGTCGCCCTGATACACCTCACGCCGGTTATGGGTCAGCGTCACTTTGGTGGTGTCGTGGGCAAGGTACTCCTCTGCCCGCACCGTGCCGACAAAAATCGCCTCCTGACCGAGCGACTCGCCAGTATGCTTGTCCTTGTATGCCACCCCCGGGCGATAGAGGCCATAACTCTGACCCGGGTTCAAGGCTCCTTTCACATAGAGAATGTCGCCCTCCAGCATCCCGACATGCTTGTCATTGTTGCCGAGCACATAGGGCAGGTCCTTGCTCTGCTGGCTATTGGCCAGAATGTGGTCGGTCTGCAGGAAGGGCGCTATCTCACTCAGAGGCAGGGTCGGTATGGGATTGGCCTTGTTTTCATAGCGGTTCTTGGGCGAAAGACGGATGACCTGCTTGCCCCCCTGACTGGCTTTGCCGAGCCGAGGCTCACCATTGACCCAGCTCAGGTGCAGCACGTCACCGGGATAGATCCAGTGGGGATTGGCGATCTGCGGATTGATGTTCCAGAGGCGTGGCCAGAGCCAGGGTTCGGCCAGATACTGGCCCGAGATGTCCCAGAGGGTGTCCCCTTTTTGCACCACATAAGTCTCGGGGTAACCGGATTTGAGCGTCAACTGCTGTGCCATGGCGCCACCGGCCAGGGCTGTCGCCAGGCAGGCGACGACGATTTGCTTCAGATACATAACACTCCCTGTTACTTCTGCACGCAAAGTGTTGCTGTTTTTTGTCGGCGTAAATGACTAGAATTACGTCAATATTGACTGCGTTTATATGAAACTAAAGAAAAAATTATGGCCATTCTAGATGTATTGCGTTTCCCCGATGAGCGTCTGCGCACAGTCGCGGCCCCTGTCGAAGCCTTTACACCCGAGTTACAACACATTGTAGATGATATGTTCGAAACCATGTACGCGGAGGAAGGCATCGGCCTGGCCGCGACCCAGGTCGACATTCATCAGCGCATCATCGTCATCGATGTCTCCGAGAACCGCGAAGAACAGCTGGTGTTGATCAACCCGGAGATCCTGGAGCAGTCCGGCAGCACCGGCATCGAAGAGGGCTGCCTCTCCGTGCCCGGCAACCGTGCTCTGGTTCCGCGCGCCGAGTGGGTCAAGGTCAGGGCGCAAGATCGCCACGGCAACACCTTCGAGCTGGAAGCGGACGATCTGCTCGCCATCTGCATACAACATGAGATGGATCATCTGGTCGGCAAGCTGTTTGTGGATTACTTGTCCCCGCTCAAGCGCCAGCGTATTCGTCAGAAGCTGGAAAAGATGGCCCGTGAAGATCGCAAAGTCCTCTGAGGATCCGCTCCATTGAACAAGCTGAAACTGATTTTTGCCGGTACCCCCGACTTCGCCGCCCGTCATCTGGCGGCGTTGTTGTCTTCCGGCCACGAGGTCGTCGCCGTTTATACCCAGCCGGACAAGCCCGCCGGTCGCGGCCAGAAGCTCACCGCCAGCCCGGTCAAGGAGCTGGCGCTGGCCCACGATCTGCCGGTCTATCAACCTGCCTCCCTGCGCAATGAAGCGGCGCAGGCCGAACTGGCTGCTCTGGGTGCCGATCTGATGGTCGTCGTGGCTTATGGCCTCATCCTCCCCAAGGCGGTGCTCGATACGCCGCGCCTGGGTTGCATCAACGTGCACGGCTCCCTGCTGCCGCGCTGGCGCGGTGCCGCCCCGATTCAACGCTCCATCTGGGCGGGGGATGCCGAAACCGGCGTCACCATCATGCAGATGGACGTGGGGCTGGATACCGGCGCCATGATCCGCAAGGTAACCTGCCCCATCGCCAGTGATGAGACCTCTGCCAGCCTCTATGACAAGCTGGCCGGTCTGGGCCCGCAGGCACTGGTCGATACCCTGGACGCCATGGCTGCCGGCAACACCGCCGCCGAGCCCCAGGACGATGCGCTGGCCAACTACGCCGAGAAGCTCTCCAAGGAAGAGGCCCGCATCGACTGGTCGATGGACGCCGTTGCCATCGAACGCTGCATCCGTGCCTTCAACCCCTGGCCCATCAGCTGGTTCGACGTCGCCGGACAGACCGTCAAGGTGTGGCAGGCCGAGGTCGTCGCACAGGATCACGGCCAGGCAGCCGGCACCCTGCTCAAGGCCGACAAGCAGGGGATCGAGGTTGCCACCGGTCAGGGCGTGCTGCGCCTGCTGACCCTGCAACCTCCCGGCAAGAAGGCCATGTCCGTTTCGGATCTGCTCAACTCTCGCCGCGACTGGTTTGAACCTGGCACGCAACTGATTTGATCTGGATTGAATTGACACAAGCGGGGCCCTGGCCCCGACTTGTGCATCTAAGGTAACGCTATGAAAACACGCGCACAGGCCGCTCTCGTCATTCAACAGGTGCTGGATCAGGGTCAATCTCTCTCCGCCGTTCTGCCTGCTGCCCAGGAGAAGGTCGCCCCTCGCGATCGCGCCCTCCTGCAAGAACTCTGCTACGGCACCCTGCGCTGGCTGCCCCGCCTCGATGCGGCGGTCAGCGAGATGATGGACAAGCCGCTCAAGAACAAGAGCCGCATCTTCCACTACCTCATTCTGGTCGGCCTTTACCAGCTCATCTATACCCGCATTCCGGCTCACGCCGCCGTGGCCGAGACCGTCAACGCCGTCAAGCTGCTCAAGGGTTCTTCCCTGCGCGGCCTCATCAACGGCGTACTGCGCAACTTCCAGCGCAGCGCCGAAGTGATCCTGCTGCGCATCGACCGCGTCCCCAGCGTCCGCCTCGGCCACCCCGAATGGCTCACCAAGCGCCTGCGTCAGGCCTATCCCGATGACTGGGAGTTCATCATGGAGGCCAACAACCAGCGCCCGCCCATGTGGATCCGCAACAACAGCCAGCGCCAGAGCCGCGAGGCCATGCTGGCCCGCATGAGCGAGGCGGGCATCCCGGCCATGGCCGGTGTGGAAGGGGAAGATTGCATCCTGCTGGAGCACCCCTGCGACGTGACCAAGCTGCCCGGCTTCGAGCAGGGTGACTGCTCGGTGCAGGACGGTGCCGCCCAGCAGGCCGCCGCCCTGCTCGATCCCCAGCCGGGCGAGTGGGTGCTGGACGCCTGCGCCGCCCCCGGCGGCAAAACCGCCCACCTGCTGGAACGCCAGCCGGCCCTTGCCGGCGTGGTTGCCGTCGACGCCGATGACAACCGCCTCAAGCGGGTGCAGGAGAACCTGGATCGCATCGGCCTTCAGGCCCAAGTGATCCACGGTGATGCCAGCACGCCGGATCTGTGGTGGCCACAGGGGCAGTTCGACCGCATCCTGCTGGATGCCCCCTGCTCCGCCACCGGCGTCATCCGTCGTCACCCCGACATCAAGTGGTTGCGCCGGGATCAGGACATCCGCGAACTGGCCGAGCTGCAACGCCGCATTCTCGACGCCCTCTGGCGCAAGCTGAAGCAGGGCGGCACTCTGCTCTACGCCACCTGCTCCGTGTTGCCGGAAGAGAACCGGGAGCAGATCCGTGCCTTCCTGGCCGATACCCCGGATGCCCGCCTGGTGCCGTTGCATGCCAAAGACACCCCGGCCTGTCCGGGTCGCCAGTTCCTGCCCGGCGAGGCGGAGATGGACGGCTTCTACTATGCCAAGCTCATCAAGCTGTAGGCCGAACCGGCGGATGGCAGGCCCGGTGACGGGTCGCCTCATTACGAAGCAACAACCTTGAGTAAGATGGCCTTATGAAAATCATCATTCTGGGCGCAGGTCAGGTGGGTGGCACCCTGGCCGAGAATCTCGCCGGCGAGAACAACGACATCACCATCGTCGACACCGACAGCGAGCGCCTGCGCGAACTGCAGGACAAATTCGACCTGCGGGTGGTGAACGGCCACGGCGCCCATCCCAGGGTGTTGCGCGAAGCCGGCGCCCAGGATGCCGACATGCTGGTCGCCGTCACCAACAGTGACGAGACCAACATGGTCGCCTGCCAGGTCGCCTACTCCCTGTTCAACACCCCGAACAAGGTGGCGCGCATTCGGTCTCCCGCCTATCTGGTGGAGCGGAATCGCCTGTTCCTGCCCGAATCCGTCCCCGTGGATCACCTGATCGCCCCCGAGCAGTTGGTGACTGACTACGTGCGTCGCCTGATCGAGTATCCGGGGGCGTTGCAGGTGGTGGATTTTGCCGACGGCAAGGTGGGCCTGGTGGCAGTCAAAGCCTATTACGGCGGCCCCCTGGTGGGCAATGCGCTCTCCACTCTGCGGGAACACATGCCCAACATCGAAACCCGGGTCGCCGCCATCTTCCGCCAGGGACGCTCCATCCGCCCCCAGGGCACCACCATCATCGAAGCCGATGACGAGGTGTTCTTCGTGGCCGCGGCGGGCCATATCCGCGCCGTGATGTCGGAGCTGCAACGCCTCGAGAGCCCCTATCGGCGCATCATGATCGTCGGCGGCGGCAACATAGGCGCCGGTCTCGCCCGCCAGCTAGAGAAGCGCTACAGCGTCAAGCTCATCGAGCGCAACCAGAAGCGGGCGGAGCAGCTCTCCGAGCATCTGGAACACACCATCGTCTTCTGCGGCGATGCGGCGGATCAGGAGCTGCTGGCGGAGGAGCACATCGACCAGATCGACGTCTTCATCGCGGTGACCAACGAGGATGAGGCCAACATCATGTCGGCCCTGCTCGCCAAGAAGATGGGGGCCAAGAAGACCATGGTGCTGATCCAGCGCGGCGCCTACGTGGACCTGGTACAGGGCGGCTCCATCGACATCGCCATTTCCCCCCAGCAGGCCACCATCTCGGCCCTGCTGACCCATGTGCGTCGCGCCGACATCGCCAACGTCTACAGCCTGCGCCGCGGGGCGGCCGAAGCCATCGAGGCGATCGCCCACGGGGACGAGAACACCTCCAAGGTGGTGGGCAAGACAGTGGGCGAGCTCAAGCTGCCCCCGGGCACTACCATAGGCGCAGTGGTGCGCGGTGATGAGGTGCTGATCGCCCACGATCGTACCCAGATACAGCAGGATGACCACGTGGTGATGTTCCTGGTGGACAAGAAGTACATCCCGGAAGTGGAGCGTCTGTTCCAGCCCAGTCCCTTCTTCCTGTAAGCCGGCCATGTCTCTGGCAACGGTATCCGGACCCGGCCCCTTTTCTCAGGAAAGGTCCGGGTCTTTTTTCAATCAACGACCAGGTTTTCTTGCATGATCAAGCTGCATCCAATCGTCTTCACGCTCGGGCTGGTGCTCTCCAAGCTGGCGCTCTTCATGTGGCTGCCCACCCTGCTGGCCCTGCTGACCGGTTCGGAAGGTTTCGTCGAATTTCTCAAGTCGGTCTTGATCACCCATGGTGCCGCTCTGCTCTGCCTCCATTACGGTCGCAAGGCAGAGTTTCACCTCGGCGTGCGGGAGATGTTCCTGCTCACCACCTCGGTCTGGGTGGTCGCCTGCGTCTTCGGGGCCCTGCCCTTCGTCTTCATCACCCATATCGACTTTGCCGACGCCTACTTCGAGACCATGTCGGGGGTCACCACCACGGGATCCACCGTGCTGTCGGGGCTCGACGGCATGGCCCACAGCATCCTGCTGTGGCGATCCATCCTGCAGTGGCTGGGCGGAGTCGGCTTCATCGTGATGGCGGTGGCGGTGCTGCCCTACCTCAACGTCGGAGGCATGAAGCTGTTCCAGACCGAGAGCTCCGATTGGTCCGACAAGAGCGCCCCCCGCGCCAAAACGGTGGCCAACAATATAGTGCTGGTCTATCTGGTACTCTCCATGCTCTGCTTCCTCGCCTACTGGGTGAGTGGCATGAACCTGTTCGAAGCGGTCAACCACGCCATGACGACCCTCAGCACCGGCGGCTACTCCACCTCCGATCAATCCATGTCCCACTTCTCCCACGCGGCGCACTGGATAGGCACCCTCTTCATGTTCCTCGGTGGCCTGCCCTTCCTGCTCTATGTGCAGGCTCTCTCCCGCCGTGACAACAGCCTGTTCAAGGATGCCCAGGTGCAGGGCTTCTTCTGGCTGATCGTCTGGGTGACCCTGGTCGTCACCTTCTATCTCTGGGTGAGAGACATCTACGGCTTCATGGATGCCTTGCGCATCAGCAGCTTCAATATCGTCTCCGTGCTCACCACCACGGGTTTCGGACTCGGCGACTTCGGCACCTGGGGCCCGCTCACCACCATTATCTTCATCATCCTGCTGGCACTCGGCGCCTGCTCCGGCTCCACCTCGGGCGGGCTCAAGATCTTTCGGGTCCAGGTGGCCTTCGCCCTGTTCAAGAAACAGATGCGCCAGCTGATGCACCCCTCCGCCGTGTTTCCCCAGAAGTACAACGGCCGTCCGGTCAACGACGCCATCATCCGCTCCCTGATCTCCTTCGTGCTGGTCTACTTCGCCATTATCCTGCTGATCGCCGCCCTGCTCGCCGCCATCGGGCTGGACCCCCTGACCGCCATCTCGGGCTCCATCACCGCTGTGGCCAACGTGGGCCCGGGCATGGGGCCTGTCATCGGTCCCAGCACCAACTTCGCCAGTCTGCCGGATGCGGCCAAGTGGATACTGTCGTTCGGCATGCTGCTGGGACGCCTCGAGATCCTGACGGTGGCGGTGCTCTTCTTCCCCTCCTTCTGGAAGCAATAATACCAATCGGATTAAACATTAGGTCAGTTTTATCCAATCTCGGCTACAAAGTGACATCACCCGCTCCACATCGGCAATAAAGTGCTTCCAGGCCGATGTGCAGGCATCAAGGATGTCGTCGTAATCCTTGAAGCTGCGATTAG